>JAUXXY010000078.1 GCA_030684735.1 Bacteroidales bacterium
CTTTTTATATATTTCAACCTCTTGTTCCGGAAAAACTGCATCCATCAGCACTTCGGCCAGCAAAGGCAACGTGTTTTTGTAATGCTTGTTGAGGGTGTAGAGGGTAAGATAGGCGTTGTCTTTCCCTGTGTTGGTTTCGAGGTAGGAACCATAAAAGTCGAAGTATTCGGAAATCTCATCTGCCGACCGGCTGGCCGTACCATTCGGGATCAGAAAATTGGTGGTGGTGGCAACCGATTTTGCAGGTTGGTACCAGCTTCCTGCCCTGAACACCAGCTCTATCCTCATCACCTCTTGTGTTCCACCACTGATGATGTGAACAGGTATGCCATTGCTCAGATGAAAAAAGCGGCTGTCGAGGTTCAACAGAAACTCAACAAACATGGACGGAGGTGCATTATTACGTTCAGGACTCATGGTTGTTGCGGGCTTTGTAATGAAGGGTAGAACAGTTGGTTGGTACGAAGGTCTGCTGTGCGAATGCCCGCACCTGGCCGGCATTGATTTGCTGATACTTCTGCACCTCGGTATTAATCATGGTTGCATCTCCCAGCAGTTCATAATAGCTGAGGTTGAGCGTTTTTTCGAGCACCTTCATTTCCGAAAACAAGGTCATGGATTCGAAACGGTTTTTAACCTTCTGCAATTCACGTTCTGATATTGGTTGCTTCCTCAGTTTCGACAGTTCCGACTCAATGGCAGTTTCGGCTTCCTGTAAAGTAACTCCATTTATAAGTTTACCGGTTACAACAATCAACCCCGGATCAATGCTGCCACTGATGTAAGCCTCGATATCGCTGAAGAGCTGCTGCTTCTTCACCAGTTCGACAAACAAACGCGAAGAATCACCTGCCGAAAGAAGATCGCTCACTATGTCGGCCACCTTGTAATTGGCATCGAACCTTCCGGGCATATGCCAGGCTTTGTAAATGGCATGGTGTGGCACTTCGCGTGCAACTTCAAGGTGGCGGGCTTCGGTTTGCGGTGCTTCATGGGGCAGCTGTCGCACATTGGGTGGCCCGACAGGAATATTACCGAACCACTTTCTGCATAGTATATGTATTTCCTCAGTTTCAACCGGGCCGGCCACAGTGAGAATGGCATTGCCAGGGTGGTAGAAACGTTTATAAAAATCTTTGACATCGGGCATGGTAGCGCTGGCAATATGCTGTATGTCGGCACCAATGGTGGCCCAGCGATAAGGATGGGTGCGGTAAGCCAGGGGGCGCAACAGCAGCCACGCATCGCCATAGGGCTGGTTTAGGTGGGTTTGCCTGAACTCCTCCATCACCACGTTGCGTTGCACCCTGAGGCTCTTTTTTGAAAAGGCGAGATCAAGCATACGATCCGATTCGAGCCACAAAGCGGTTTCGATATTGGGCCTGGGCAAGGTTACGTAGTAGCTGGTGATATCGTTGGAGGTGAAGGCATTGTTTTCGCCGCCTGCTCTCTCGAGGGGTCCGTCGTAGCGCGGTATGTTTATTGAGCCGCCGAACATCAGGTGCTCGAAAAGGTGGGCAAAACCTGTTTTTGAAGGGTTCTCGTCGCGGGCACCCACATCATACAGCACGTTGATGGCTACAATGGGAGTTGTAAAATCCTGGTGCACAAGCACCTTTAGCCCGTTGTCGAGTTGAAATCTATCGAATTGTATCATTTACGATTGCAGCGTTGGTTGTTGGGTTTGGGAGTGCAAAGGTAGTGTTTAGGGCAAAATCCAGTGCATGGCGCAAAGATACCTGGAGCAAGATTTTAATAGAACAGAAAATGCCCTTAAGCCATTTTGAAAAATCTGTCCAATGAATAGGGGATTAAACCCTCCGGAATCTGCATTTATGTTGTTCATCATCTGAAGAGTTTTATGTAGTCATCAAATGCAAAAATCCTGTTGCGTTTGAATCCGGTTGTTTCGATAAGTATTTTTAACCTGATGAAATCCTCTATCAAGCGTAATGCAGTGGAAATATTAATGGATAAGGATTCTGCCACATCGCCTGCATCGGTTATGGGCTTGCTGTAGAGATAGTGCAGGAATGATTTTGCCAAAGCCTGTTTTTTGCCCAGCGATATAATTTTATGCTCAGCTTCGCTTCGTAATGCAATAATATGCCTGAATGTGCTGATAGCATTTTCTGAAGAGCTGCGAACCCCTTCCAAAAAGAACTTAAGCCATTGCGTTAAATCATTGTGCGTCCTTACACGGTTTAGATTATCGTAATATAGCGATTTGTTTTTCTCAAAAAAATCAGACAGGTATAAGGTGGGTTTATGCAACAATTGGTTGCTCACCAGATACAAAGTAATGAGTACACGACCTATTCTGCCATTGCCGTCTAAAAAGGGGTGAATGGTTTCGAACTGGTAATGGGCAATGCCTATTTTGATGAGCGGGGGAATGGGGTTGTTTTCGTTGTGCAAAAAATTTTCCAAATCTGCCATTAAATCGCCAACACCATCTTGATGTGGTGGAATAAATACAGCATCTGTCAAACTGCTACCGCCAATCCAGTTTTGACTTTGGCGAAACGTTCCAGGCAATTTGTGCTTGCCTCTTACGCCTTGCATAAGAGTTTTGTGTGTTTGCTTGAGCAGGCGGCTGCTCAATGGCAATTTTTCTAAATGCCCGATGGCCTGATTCATTGCCTCTACATGGTTTTGAACTTCCTGCCAGTCGTCTTTTTTTTCAGGATTGATATATTCCTCTTTTTGCAGTGCTTCGTCTATATTGGTTTGGGTACCTTCTATGCGGCTGCTTGTTGTCCCCTCTTTGAATACATGCATTTTAATAAAAAAATCCACATCAGGTATCAGTTGCGAGAAGGCATTGAGTTCGCCCAGTTTGATGTTAGCTAGGCTCAGCAGCATAATCAGCCCGTCATTGTCTATATGCCAGGGCAGGTCTATTACATTAGGCTCAAAGCTCTTGTACTGATAGCGCTGCACTGTTTTGCCTGCCTTAAAACTACTGATGTTCATTGTTCTGCTTTTTAAATGCTGCTGCAAATATGATCATTCTTATTTGCACTTAAGTGTTTTTGTGCAAATATGATAAATTGTATTTGCACTTCATACCAATTTGATTTTTCCGGTTAATAAAACCTGCATCATACCCTGCTCATCATTTTGTATTTATGCAATTTCTTTGCTGGGGCTTCTATTTCGCCGCCTGCCCTCTCGAGGGGTTCGTCGTAGCGCGGTATGTTTATTGAGCCGCCGAACATCAGGTGCTCAAAAAAGTGTGCAAAGCCTGTTTGTGAAGGGTTCTCGTCGCGGGCACCCACATCATACAGCACGTTGATGGCTACGATGGGAGTTGTAAAATCCTGGTGCACAAGCACCTTTAGCCCGTTGTTGAGTTGAAATCTGTCGAATTGTATCATGTAAGGTTGCAGCGTTGGTTGTTGGGTTTGGGGTTGCAAAGGTAGTGTTTCGGACGTGAACCCGTTACAAGGCTATCGGATTTGGTCTTGTAACCTTCCCTGTTCGGTTGATGCACCACATGCAGGACAGCCTCTGTCGCCATTATCCTGTGAGGCTCCTGCATCACTGTAGGTATCGCAACTGCATTATCTGGCCGGTTCATGCAATGGCAACACATGTGAATTAACTTCTTCAATATTGAAACCACTCCACAATGCATCTCCCTCTGATGCCGCAGATTTGCGCAGATTAGAATTTATTGGTATACACTTTATTATCTGCTGTTCCCTGCGTGATCCCTACCCCGATTCTTCTTGGTACGGGAAACGACAACTTTCTGAATTTGCGGAGTGAGCTTAATTTTGCGATGTCATATTTATTCGTAACTTCGTCAAGCTATAAATGGCCACTAATGCATAAATTGCCCCGCCTAATAGTAACCAAGCTCAAAACTATTATTAATAACTAATTCTATGAATATGAAAAAAGTATTTCTCGCGATTCTAACTTGCGTAATGGCGGTTATTTGCGCTGCTTGTAACAAGGTGTCACAGAAAAACAAAACCGAAACCGATCAGGTGTTGAAATCAGAGTTGGTAATCTCCGAACAAGAGGTATTGGAAGCTCAAAAAACATGGGGAGAGGGAATCGTTTACATCGGGAAAGTTTATTCAGAAGGTGGCGATTACAAAACTGCAACTATAAACCACATTGACGAACTTTACGGATATAATCTAGGTACAGTTTTATTTAAACCCACCCTGGCATCCGAAAAACAGTTTCGTACTAACAAAGAAGGAGCAATTTCCTATTTTGTTTCTGATAATCCTGACTACCCCGAAGACCATGGTTTTGCTATAAAGCCCTGGAAAGCGGTTCGCTGGGAAAGCACTGGAATCAAGACCAAGGGTAACATGGCCGTTGCGATGGGTAACTACTTTTTTACCCCTGCTGATGGCAGCGGTGAAGTTAAAGTTGAGTACAATTTTGCCTATACAAAGGATGATGATGGAAAGCTGCGTATCATCTTGCATGGTTCACATCTGCCATACTCACCCAAACATTAAGTAGTGTTGCATTTGGAGTGGAATTGAATAAATATTTCAAAAAAACATGCCTAATAATTTTTGCATGAAAGAACCTAACAATTTTGAAATTGAAGATCTAAAGAAGAGTATAGTTGAATCCTTAGACGGATATGATATAGAACTCATTCCATACCTCCCGTATATCCTTCAGGATTTATGGGAGATTGGTGCTGATCCATTGACAATGCTGACTTTGATAAAAAATAACATCAATATTGAGTCCGCTCCGAGAAGCGGTATTTTTAAAATTGATTAGTAATTGATGAAAAAAACAAAAAGCACAAAATAAGAAAGGTGCAGACCAAATCTTCGGTAAGGAGTTGCCCTGATCGTTAAAACGGGACAATAAACT
>JAUXXY010000099.1 GCA_030684735.1 Bacteroidales bacterium
CGCCCTTGCAAAAATACTTCTCGAAAACCTACCTGAGATATCTTGGTACTTCCACAAGGATGATAATATCAGGCAATTCAAGCAATTAAAACATAATCCCGGATATCTTCGTGGGGTGGAATTCGATACCAGCCGGATCAAATTTACCTCAGATATAAATAAAATTGCAGCGGATTGCGACACATTGGTGATAGCGATTCCTTCGGCATTTTTGAAAAATACATTAAACAAACTTACAGTTGATATTTCGTCGAAGTTTGTGGTATCAGGTATTAAAGGACTGGTTCCTGACGAAAAGATGATCATAGGAGAGTATTTACACAATACGTTTAAGATTCCTTATGAATCAATAGGAGTGCTTGCTGGCCCCTGCCATGCCGAGGAAGTTGCACTTGAAAGATTATCTTATCTCACAGTTGCATGCTCAAACGAAACAAATGCTGCAGAGTTTGCCAAGCTTCTTCAATGCGGCTATATACGGGCAAAAACCTCTGACGACATCTGGGGCACCGAATATAGCTCGGTTCTAAAAAACATCGTTGCCATTGCAGCCGGAATTGTACATGGGCTCATGTATGGCGACAATTTTCAGGCCGTGCTGATTTCTAACGCCATACAGGAAATTGAACGCTTTGTAAACACTGTACATCCCATTATCCGCGATATAAAAAGTTCGGTTTATCTCGGAGACCTGATGGTTACAGCCTATTCTCAGTTCAGCCGCAACCGTACATTTGGAATCATGATTGGTAAAGGTTATTCGATTAAAAACGCCCAACTCGAAATGTTTATGGTTGCCGAAGGTTACTATTCAGCCAAAAGCATCATGGAAATAAATGAAAGGTACAAGGTTGATATTCCAATTTGCAATGCGACCTATCAGATTCTTTACATGAACCAATCACCTCAAAAAGAAATTAAGAGATTAACCGATAAATTGATGTAATGGTTGCTATATATACTTGATCTATCAATACGCCCATTACGTGGATGGTTGACTAGTTGGTTAACCTGCCAGCCGATATCAACGCATCCGCAGCTTACAGAGGTATTCATATTTTAAAAACACAATATTAAATCATGTATACATTCATAATCTGGAACATTCGCCCTGAGATTTTTAGCATTGGCAGCTTTTCTGTTCGCTGGTACGGACTGATGTTCGTATTTTCATTTTATTTTGGTTTTATAATTATTCAACGGATGTTGCGCAAGGAAGGTTTCGATGAATCAATCCTTGATAGGTTGGCCACTTGGATGATAGTTGCTACACTCGCTGGTGCCAGGCTCGGTCACACCTTATTTTATGAACCCGGATACTACCTAAAGCATCCGATCGAGATACTGAAAATCTGGGAAGGCGGACTAGCGAGTCATGGCGCTGCAATTGCCATTATCGTAACACTCATTTGGTTCGCAAGAAAAAATAAGTGGGACTTTTTCTGGCTTATTGACCGAATTGCAGTGCCAGTTGCACTTTCGGGCTTTTTCATTCGCATAGGCAACCTGATGAACTCAGAAATATTCGGCCGGTCAACCACATTGCCCTGGGGCTTTGTTTTTGTCCGCCATGATGACTTGCCCCGTCATCCCTCGCAGCTTTACGAAGCCTTATCCTACCTGCTGATCTTTATCTACCTGCTCTGGTTCTATTACCACAAAGACGGGAAGCCAGCCAAAAGATACCTGTTGGGTATGTTTTTTACACTGGTTTTTGGGGTTCGCATAGTCATAGAATTTCTCAAAGAACCCCAGGTAGCCTTTGAACGAACAATGACACTGAATATGGGCCAACTGCTAAGCATCCCCTTTGTTGTTGCAGGGCTGTACTTAGTTTTCAGTTCAAAGACCGATGACGCTGCCAAAGTTTAATTAAGACCTGTAAGAACACGGATCGAAGAGTCAATTTGCTGCCGGACTTCTTCCTGGTCATACAGCCTTGCCATCATTGATAATCGTTGCAGCATCGCCATGGCTTGTTGCCTGTTTTCCTGGAAATATTCTGCTATGTGTGCAGGTTGATTGTCGTACCAAGCGATATCGGCCAGGTAGTTGTTGGCAATAGTCATCACCATTTCGTTACCTTCTTTAAGGGCACCGGCCTCATAGTACACCTCAGCATACGGAATCGTGTACATATCGTAAGGAAACTTTTCGTTCAAAAAAATCGCGCGGTACTTATCGGCCACAGCTTTGGCAGAGTCAATCTTATTTTCATCGAGCAACGCCTGGGCCAGGCGCATGAAATTCTGACGTGGGAACATCGAGTTACGCATGCTCTCGCGGTCAATGGTAACGCGTGGGTCGTTCATATTTCCCCATCGGGCTTTATTCATCAGCACATCGTACGTAGCTTCAACGTTTATTCCGCCAAAGCCTTTTACATAGTGTTTTGCTTTAACGGGCATGAGTTTGTAAGTGAACCCTTCGAGGTGCATATATTCATCGAGATTTATTACTTTGTTTAAACCACCCGGACTGGTGAAAAAAAATGGTCGTTCCCAGTTAGTGGTAGCCAGAAAGTCGAGCATTACCATATCGTTGCGATAGAGATAGTTTTGCTGTATTTCCCACCTCAGCTCAGGAACAATTTCATCAATCATGTGTTCTGGAACCAGCCCGGTTTGGATCACAGCATCACGATTAATGGTCATTCTAACTTTTTTTGTAGGAAAATAATTCACTTTGCGGTTGCCGAACGTAACCTTAGTATTGTCAGACTCGCTTGCAATAAAACTGATCATGTCTTTCAATTCAACATGGCCGGGCAGGTTGCGGTCGTAGAAATATACTACATCGTTTGTGCCTCTGCCATATTGCTCATTAGTGAGGGTGAAAGGCAAAGGCTTCGATTTGTTAACCTTTCGGGTCAATTGATGAATATACCAATCGCCCGATGCCAACATGTGGTTTGCCACCCTGATATCAGAGCGCACATCTTCTACATCCTGAATATACCATAAGGGGAAAGTGTCGTTGTCGCCAAAGCTGATCAATACAGCATCCGGGTCGCACGACACAAGGTAGTTGTAGGCAAAATCACGAGCTATAAACCTGTTTGAGCGGTTGTGATCATCCCACCCCTCCCTGGCCATTATGCCTGGAACCAGCAACAAACTGAGGAATGTAACAGCAATCGCTGAGAGCCGTGAGTCAAGCTTCTTGCTAAGCCACTCCCAGAGTGCCATCATACCTAAACCGATCCATATAGAAAAAGCATAAAACGAGCCTGCATATGAATAATCCCTCTCCCTAGGCTGAAAAGGTGTTTGATTCAAATATACGATAATGGCCAGGCCGGTCATCAGGAATAGTAATCCCACAATCATGGCATCTTTAGAGTTGCGCTTGATATGATAGAATAAGCCCGCCAATCCAAGTAGCAGGGGGAGTAAATAAAACTTATTGTTTGCAGAATTTTGTTGGCTAGGTGGCAAGTCGTGTTGAGTGCCCACCCGCATTTTGTCAATAAAACTGATTCCACTGATCCAATTACCTTCTTCCAAGCTGCCGTTTCCTTCTATATCATTCTGCCGGCCAGCAAAATTCCACATGAAATACCTCAAATACATATGCCCCACCTGGTAAGAAAAGAAAAAGCGAAGATTTTCAGCAAAGGTGGGTTTGTAAATAACCTCCGAAGTGCCGTCGGGCCTAGTTATCTGGATAGGGACTCCTTTTATCTTACCCCAGGTTTTATATGTTCTGGTATGACTTTGTTTTTGATTGCTCCACATGCGCGGGAAAATAGTGTTGAACCGTGAGTCGAAGTTAGGAACACTGGCTTTGCGGTCGTCAACTATTACATAACGACCCAACCGAGGATCCTTTCTGTACACCGGATTACCATCCAGATACGGAGTTTCCATGTCGAGCGGTGCATTATAATAAGTCCCGTACAACAATGGCCAGCTACCATATTGTTCCCTGCTCAGGTAAGAGAGTAGAGATATGGCATCGTTGGGGTTGTTCATGTTTTGCGGTGGGTTGGCATTGGCACGAATCACAATCATAAAAAACGAAGAGTAACCGATAAGGATAAAAGTCAGTGCGAGAATGGTAGTGTTCAGAATAGCCAAACCCCGCCGATAGGTGAAAAATAATCCTCCGGTAATCAATGCTGCCAGTAGCAGGAAATAAAAAGCAGTTCCCGAATTAAAAGGCATTTCGAAACTATTTACAAACAAGAGTTCTGTTTTGGCCACCAACTTTACCACACCGGGGATAATCACATTCATAATGGCAAATAAAAGGATCACTGAAACGATCCCGGTCGTTATAATACCTTTTTTGGTAGGCTTATAACGTTTAAAATAATATACAAAAGCGATAGCCGGAATGGCAAGCAGGTTGAGCAGGTGCACACCGATTGAAAGCCCGATAAGGTATGCAATAAAAACCATCCAACGCAGATGATGCTTTTCATCGGCAACACGTTCCCAGCGCAATATGGCCCAGAAAACCAGCGCGGTGAAGAATGAGCTCATTGCGTACACTTCGCCCTCAGCGGCAGAAAACCAGGCAGAATCGGTAAAGGTATATGCCAAAGCCCCCACCAGCCCGCTGCCAATGATAGTAAATATTTTACCATCATTGAGTTCGCCTACCGGCCCGGCAAGCTTTCGGGCAAGCAGGGTAATGGTCCAGAACAGGAACAATGCAGTAGCTGCACTGCTTAAGGCCGACATAATGTTTACCATCATTGCCACGTTGGCAGTGTCGCCTGCGGCAAAAAGAGTAAAAACCCTGCCCAGCATCTGAAAAAGTGGTGCTCCGGGAGGATGTGTTACCTGCAACTTATAAGCTGTGGCAATAAACTCTCCGCAATCCCACCAACTGGATGTGGGCTCAACAGTGAGAAGATACACAGTTGATGCAATGGCAAAAACTGCCCAACCCATCACAAGGTCGAGCGTACGAAGCAATCTTGGTTTATCGGACATAATAATATGTTTTGACCAGAGGGGTGGTTTTATCAGGATAATGATGTCAATTCAGTGAGCGAAAGTACGAAAATTCGCAAAACGCACCATGTCACTTGTTAAATGTCGGGGGTTTTATTTATGGGGCGTTGAAATCCAACATGTTAGGATAATTAAATGCAAATTTTGAGGAACAAAAATTTTTATTAATTTTGCGCCTCCAAAATCGTCGTTTTTATTGTCCGATGGTGTAACGGCAGCACAAGAGATTTTGGTTCTCTCGGTCTAGGTTCGAATCCTAGTCGGACAACGAAGAAAAATATTAAGCGCTTGATTCTCAAAAAGTTCCAGGCGTTTTTGGTTTATATGAAAGGGAGTATGAAATCTCCGGGTAATTGCCTTATGATTTGTTCCTCGCCTTTTCCAATAAGCCAAGCGTTAGCGGGATATTGTCGGAGGTAATGATTTCTGGTGATTTCTTGATGGCCGATACATTATCATCGTAGGTGCGGGTTCCAAACAATATTATCCACAAACCAGCATCTTGGGATACTTTTACCTGTTCAGCAGTAATATTCTTGTGATGCACCAAAAAACCATGATAACCATGCGCTAAAGCGGTGGGATAACCACTATCGAAGCCACTGGCGTAGTAAATAAGGATAAGGCTTGGGTTGAGTAAGCGCATGTAGTTCAGAAAATTCACATCCTTGGCTTCTACGATAATGCGATGAGGAAGATTGGCCTTCACTATTTCTTCATTCAGCACGTTGGCAAATTCGAAAATGGTTTCATAGGGTTGCCAGCAAAACCGTTCGAGCTTGGCTTCGAGTATTAAAAAAAGGTTTGCAGGATATGTGTTGTATAAATTTGTTAGTTGCTCGAGGCTAATCATCGCCTGGTTAATCCCCTCGCCTGCATTCAGGTTGTGTCGGTAAAAACAAGGGTTGAGTTCTGCCCAGGTTTTGCTGCAAACCGGCCCCTTGCAGTTGGTTTTTTCATATAAGTCGGAACCATGATACAATACCGGAACCAAATCGGATGTAAATTGAACGTCAACCTCTACTCCATCTGCCCCATAGCCTTCGATAGTCTTACGAACAGACTCAGCGCTATTCAATGGAAAATATTGATTGAATTTGGTAATACCACCACCTCCATGCCCCACCACCATAATTCTTTCTAAATGCGTGGGTGTATATTGCTCCAATGATGGCTTTTTGCAACCGTCAAAAATTATAGGAATTATGGCTGCGAATAAAACAACCAGGTTAACCCCCATTGCTGCCTTTCGCATTGTCGGCTTTGATTTTTTGGTTTTTCTTGGTTGCAAAATACAGTCAGGATTTATCAAGTTAACAGATATTAACGATTTAGTTTGAACATAAGGCTTATACTGACCTTCGCATTTAAGCCATGAACAATTCCATCATCTGTGCGGTTGGGATGATTATAGGCTTCATAAAAGACCCCGAAACCTATTGCATTACCAATGCTCAGACGCGAAAAAACCTGCCAGTCCATGCCATATTCCATAAAACCTTCGGCGAGTAACGAACTGCTTCCCCCTGTATTATTATCATACTTTTTCAAAAAAATCATTTGTGCGACAGGCCCCATGTGTAGCGACAGTTTGCTGCTTTTACCCTGGGGATAAAACCGGTAGGCCAATTGGAAGCCTTTCCTGAGGTCACCAAAATAAACAATATCGGGCAGCGATGTGTTAAACCCGACAATAACCATTGATTTCCTGCCCATGGCATATCCTCCGGCCGATGCCGAATACCCCGCAAAAGAGAGAGATGAAGAAGCGAAAACACCATAGCTTGAGCCTGAGAGGGGGAGGGGTTCT
>JAUXXY010000083.1 GCA_030684735.1 Bacteroidales bacterium
ACAGCAATTTTACGATCGCCACCCTGAACGATGATGAGCATGCCTAGTCCAAGGCCAAGCACCACATATCCCATCTGGCTGATGCTGTGATAAGCAAGCAGGCGTTTAAAATCCCATTGACCGATGGCGAGAAATACTCCAATTATCATTGAAAGTGCTCCGAGAACAATCACCAGCCAGGCCAATAATTCGCTCAGAGCAAACATGTTAAAGAACAACCGCATGATGGAATAGATTCCAATTGCTTTAATAAGGACTCCCGAAAGCATAGCCGAAATTGGAGCAGGGGCCGATGAATGTGCATCGGGTAACCAGGCATGGAAGGGTATCATGGCTGCCTTTAACCCGAATCCTGAGACGAGCAAGAGTTGTGTAAACCATAAGTAGGCATTATTGTTGACCCCGGTAAGCACTTTTGAAATATCTGCTAAGTTCAGGGTTTTGGTTTGCCAGTATAGCATTGCGATGCCCAAAACAATAAGAAGAGAAGCCAGCCCACCAAGAACCTGGTACTTAAAAGACGCCTCCAGTTCTTCTTTTTCGATACCAAAAGCAACCAGGGCATAGGAGGCGATAACGGATATCTCGAGGAATACAAACATATTGAACAAGTCGCCCGAAATAACCACTCCATTCATTCCTGCCACCATCAGGCAAAAGAGGGCATAATAGTATTTTTCTCCGGTGAATTGAGAAATATAGGAAATGGAATAAAAAGCTGCAAGAAACCCTATCACTGTGATTATTCCCAACATCAGCACGCTCAGACCATCTACTACGAAATAAATGCCAATGGGTATGCCGTTGATGGGTTCCCACCCACCGATTTTATAGACAAAAGGAAAATCTGAGGAATAAGAAAAAGCACTGATGCTCAGAATCGCCAAAACCAGCATTATTAATGAGGTGAAATATCGGTCGAAACCTTTGATATGGCTTGCAACCAATGGGATAAGGAAGGCAGAAGCCAGCGGGAGCATTACAAATATTGGAATCAACGCTTTCATTTCCTATCCTTTTAGTGTATTTATTTCTCTGATATCAAAAGTGTTGTGCTTGCGGTATAAGCGAATGGCTATTGCCATGAGCATGGCGGTGGTTGCCAACCCGATGACAATTACGGTGAGCACCATCGCCTGGGGAAGGGGATCAACAAAAGTGGCCTGTTCGGTTCCCTTGGTGATAATGGGAGCTACACCATTCTTCACGTAGCCAATGAGAACAAAAAAGAGGTTAAGACTATATTCCATGATACACAAACCTAGTATAATCTTGATCATGTTTCGCCGGGTGATTACTCCGTACATTCCAACCAGGAATAATATGAAGCACAAAACAAATAGTGTCATTTATCCTCCTCCTTTAATATTACAAAAGCCAGGAAAACGGTGAACAAGGCAGCCGCCACTTCGACGCCGATAAAAATATTATAGAGTGGTATCACTCCTGCGCTCAGCAATTCGCCTACGGCTCCCAAGGGATAATAGTTGCTGAAGAAAACAGAGGGGATCATAAACATACCTGCCAGGGCAAAGGCAAGAAAAAGGAAAATCGCAAAACTTTCGAGCCTGGAAGAATCTTCTTTGCGTACGCGCAGGTGTATGATGTGATCGCCATAGGCAAGTACCAACAGGATAAATGCACCTGCAATGATGGTTCCTCCTGCAAAGCCACCTCCGGGGGTCAGGTGCCCGTGTAATACGATATAGATACCGAATATGAAAATAATCCCGCACAGGAGCTGGGTTACTTTCTTTACGATGACGGTCATTCCTTTCATACTTTTTTGCCTTTAATACGTAATATTGTCAGAATGCCAATCACGGCCGTGAGCAGTATCGTAGCCTCACCTAATGTGTCATACCCCCTGAAATCGAACAATATACCTGTTACCAGGTTTGCACTTCCGGTTAGTTCGGCACCTTGCTCGATGTAGGTTGTTGCCATTCGTGTTGTGTGAACACCAAAAGGCTCGAGGCCCGGAATGGATTTTACGAAATAGTAAAACAGTCCAATGCAAAGGATACCCGTAACCAGAAGATATAGCGCTGAGCGTAGATTTATGTAATGCACTCCTTCAACCTTAACGGTTGTTCTTTCCTGCAGGTCTTCCTTGCTGCTGTTGCGGATCACTGCGATCATTATGATGAGTGTGATTATCTCAACAACCAGTTGCACAATCGCAAGATCAGGAGCTTTGAGGAAAAGAAAAATGATTACCAGCGCAAATCCTACTATACCATAGGATACGATAGCTGAGAGCAAATCCCTTGCATGCAAGGTATAGATTGAACCGGCGATCATCAGTATGAGTAAAACGGCTATGATGGCTTCCATTATTATTCCTTTATATAAAAATAATCATCATGATTAATAGCCCTGCAATAATCCAGATGGCATAAACAGGGAGAATACCACTATGGGCTGCACTGAGGCTCTTGCTAAAGCCCAGTACTATGTCCTTTGAGATATCATAGATATCGAACCATTTCTTCTCTGCTTTCCTGTATATAGCAGCAAAAAATCCTGCCTGGCTGATGGTTTTGTAGTATTCGAGTGCTGAGAAACCGGTGTCACGTATCTGCTTTTCTCCAAGAATAAAATTATCCTCCACACGAATCTTTCGGATATTTCCGGCCAGATAAACCAGCCCTCCTAAAACGATAGAAATAAATACTAATAGCGATACAAATGAAGAATCCCAGAATCCTATATATTCAAAATTTCCTGTGATGGGCATAATCAATTTTGGGATTACCCATGAACTGGCGAATACTCCAAATCCTATACATAGGAATGCGATGATCATCGGAGGTAGCCAAAGCAGAGGTGAGGTCTTGCGTAAACTTTGATAGGTTTCTTTAATGCGGCCCCAGAAAATGCCGCTGATGAATTTAATAAAACTTGCTAAAGTAAGTGCCGATCCAAAAACCGCAAGACCCAGCCACACAATCCAGAGCTGGTTAGCTATGCCGGGCTGGCTTCCGAACTCGATAATGCCTTGGTAGATAAGCCATTTGGATGCAAATCCATTGAAAGGAGGGATTCCTGATATGGATAAAGCAAACACCAATGCTGCAAAGAAAGTAAGTGGCATGGCTTTGGAAAGACCACCCAGGTCTTCGATGTTTTCCTTACCAGTCATGCGGTCAATGCTGCCGGCCGTCAGGAACAAGCCACTCTTATATAAGGCATGGTTGATCATGTGAAACAAACCACCAGCTATGCCCAGGGGAGTGCCTAAGGCCAATCCGGTGATCATATATCCTACCTGTGAAACAGCATGATATCCCAATAGTCGTTTGTAGTTATGCTGGATAAGTGCCATCAGCACTGCGATGATTATCGTTAAAACTCCAATAATCAGCATTGTCAGCGTGAGCCATTGGTTCAGGATAAACATATCGTTACAGATGCGTGCCAGGAAATAGATACCAAGCAACTTATCGAGCGAGGCCGGTAAATAGGCTGAGGAGCTAGCCGGAGCATGTTGTGCATAATCCGGAACCCAAGTGTGGAAGGGGAATGCACCCGCTTTTGTAAAAGCACCTATTAAGAGGCATATGAACGCACAAACCTGTAAGGCATTAACAGTGGGAACACTAATTGCGGATATCTGGAGGGTGTAATTCATTTTCCACAATAAAGCAAGTCCTAGTATCATGATCCCGTCAGATGCGCCGATAAGGATAAAAGTTTTCTTGGCTGCAGCTGAACTTGCATCGGTATTGCCTTTGATGAGCATGTAAAGGGTGAACCCAAGCACGCCCCAGAAAAAAACGAAAAGCAAAAGATTATCGGCAAGAATTGCACCGGCTGCACAACCCATGGTGATCAGAAAAAAGGGATAATAGTAGCGGGGCATTTTTCTTACCGAAATATAAACAATCGAATAAGCCAGGATAAGCAGGGCGAAAAAGGCAGCAAACAATAATACAAGTTTGCTCAGATTATCGAGGTTCATGGTGGTGAAACCGGTAAAGCTGTTCAGTAAATTATAAATACCTGTTTCCGGATTGAAGAACTCCTGGCCCAGGTTTAGCCCTATCAGCTGATTGCTCATTTGATAAACCATGATGGCACAATAAAGCGCAATAGCTGCCACTATTGTTGAAACAATACCCTTGAATTTCATGAACTTTTCGGGTAAAAAAAACAGAATGATCCCGGCAAGTATTGGCAACGATATGATATAGTATAACTCGCTCATAGGGATAGGTTTATAATTTGCGTTTCAATTCTTCGGTGCGTTTTTGTGAATGTCTGATCAAATCGTTTCCGTCCATGATTTTCTTCTTTGTGTAGGCGTCGTAGGCAAAGGCCATACGTTCGGTGCAGCAATAACAGGGATCAACGGCTGCCAGCGCTAGGGTGGCATCGGAAATGCTTTGACCAACGCACGACTTTTTGAAAGTCGCCACATTCACATAGCTTGGTGCTCGTATTTTATGTCTCACGGGTGAATTCGAACCATCGGATTTTACGAAATGGAAAACCTCACCACGTGGAGCTTCGGCACGTCCGCAGCCCATACCTACAGGTATGTTTTTTACAATGGCGCTGATATCTCCTTCGGGCAGTTTTTCAATGGCTGCGAGAGATTGTTCAATGATTTTAATAGACTCATAAATTTCCAAAAACCTTACAGCAGCTTTGGCAAATACATCACCTTCCTGGGCTGTAATCACCTTCCAGTCGAGCATGCCATAGGCAGCGTAGGGATCATCTTTACGGATATCAATTGCCAGGCCCGAAGCGCGCGCTGTGGGTCCTACGGCACAATAATCAATCACATCTTGTTTGGTAAGTATTCCAATACCTTTTGTGCGCATATGGATCACAGGATCATCGAGTACGGCACCAAAAAGCAGGTCGGCCTTTGGTTTCAGGGCGTTAAGAATTTTGCGTATTGCTGGTATTTGTTGTGCCGTTATGTCGCGCCTCACACCGCCAATCTTGAACATTGCATAAGAGTTCCTGTTGCCGGTTATAATCTCAAATAAATCAAGCACCGGTTCGCGATATTTCCATGCCCACATGAATACGGTGTTGTAACCAATGAAATGTCCTGCCAGGCCTACCCATAGCAAATGACTGTGCAGCCTTTCAAGTTCACCGATAATGCAACGGATATACTTTGCCCGGTCGGGAACATTCACATTGGCTATTTCTTCAACGGCATTGGCATAGGCAAAGGGATGCGATGTTGAGCAGATTCCACAAATCCTCTCCACAACAAAAAATATCTGTTCAAATGTTTTCGATTCGTTGATCTTTTCAATACCCCTGTGGTTATAGCCTGTTTCCCATTCAATATCCACTACAGTCTCGCCATCACAAAATAACTTAAAAAGTTCAGGCTCTTCCTGCAAGGGGTGATAGGGACCAACCGGTATGATTGTTTTCATAGTTGTTAAGCCTTGGGTTTTTGATTTTTTGCGTACGGGAAAGCATTGGGTTCCCAATTTCCTTGTGAGAGTAGTGGTACCAGGTTCGGATGGTTTAGAAAACGTATTCCAAATAACTCGTGCATTTCGCGTTCTATCCAGTCGGCAGCCACAAATAAAGGAACGAGGGATTCAATTTCTGGTTTTTCGCGTGGCAGGAAAACCTGCAGGTTCACTATCAAACCTGTTTTATCGTTGCTGAAGTGATAGATGATCTCAAACTTGTCGTCAGAAGCCATGGCAGAAGCTATGATGAACCGCAAGCCCTGGTCTTTATAAAGATAAGTTGCGATCTTCATTAGCTTCTCCTGTCTGATCTGCATGAGAACGCGGTTCTTATACTGGATAAAAACCTTCTCGATATTAATCTTGAATTTAAATTGCAAAAGTTCTATGAGTTCTTCGTTCTCCATGTCTGAGCTCTATTTTTTGTTTAAAAAGTTTACGATCCCAGCCAGTATAGCTTCCGGCTTGGGTGGGCAGCCGGGTATATATACATCAACGGGAATGATCTTATCCACCGGGCCTGCAAACGTGTTGCCCTCAGCAAAGATTCCACCGGTGCAGCCACAAGCCCCAATGGCAACTACAACAATAGGACGAGGCGCCTGCTTGTAAATTTCAAGCAAACGATCGCGGCATTTTGTATTTATACTGCCGTTCACCAGCAACACATCAGCATGGCGAACACTGCCAATCAATAACATACCGAATCGTTCCACATCGTAGCGGGGTGTCAGGCAGTCGAGAATTTCGATATCGCAGTTGTTGCACGAGGCCCCTCCGAAGTGGTAAAGCCACAGCGACTTTTTGAAACAATGTTCTTTAAATCCCAAGGTTTTTTTTATTTGTGGGAAGTCCGAAGATGGAAGCTGGAAGTTTGTATCCACATCCGGCAGCCCTGTTTATTGTTTAGTCAAAGATCATAATTTTTCCTGATTTAGTGGTGCCACCTGCGTGGAGTGTGTAAAAATACATACCTGGTTTCAGACCACGGATATCCCATACCTTTTGCCCCTGATTTCCGGTCACTGCGAATGTTTCTACGGTTTTGCCCGTCATGTCGGTTACGACCAGTACAGCCGAGGATTCATTGACCGGCAGTGTGTAATCAAAAGCCACCCATTCCCTGGCCGGATTGGGTTTTGCAGTAATGCTGAGGCCAAGAGCATCGCTTAGTGTATTCATGCCGGCCCTGCGGTTTTTAAAAGCGGCAGTGCCATCGGTGCATGGGCAAGTGAAATAGTTTTTGCCGTAATAGGCTTCCGTGATGCTTCGGGCCTGTGTGCCTGCGCTGCCGTTTTTGGCAGCCATGAGGTTGAGTTGCGATAATTCGGTGTCTGAGAGCTCATTCATCCAGCGCCCTTGGGCATTCAAAGTTTGCTGCAGGTTCAACAGGTACAGATAATCGTTATGATCATCCAGCAATTCGTCATGCAATCCGTATAGCTGGGGCAACATGTTTGCCAAAGTCATGGCGCTGGCCCAGTTGCCTTGTTCGATATATGTGCCGATGATCTGCCTGTCGGCATCCATTCCGCCTAAGTTGTTGAGCCAGTTGCGCAAAAAGTTGTAATCCACTACCTCCTCATTCAGACAACTACGAATCATATCGTTGGCTGCCCTGGTTTTGTCGCGGTTGTGCTTAGCCAGTTGCTGCTGCAACACGGTTTTATAGGTTGTGCCTTCGGCAACCTGCCGCAGTATATCCACCATGTATGACGGCAGCGGGTTTTGTTTGTCTTCCAGGTATTCAATCAAGTCGTTTTTCTTGAGCTCGTCGGGGTTTGAAGCCAGTACTTCGAAGATCACCGATGTTGGAAACACGTCGGTTTTGGCAGAAACTGCCTTCAATACTTCATTGCTCAGATGTGGCGAAACACCCAGCAGCCCAGCCCTGAGATTCCACATATTTGCCGAAGTGGCAGTAGCGATTTCGCTTATTTTTGCTTCAGTACTGCCGCCATCGTGCAGGTTATCGTACAATGCTTTCACGCTGTTGTGGCTGGCCAAGGCTTGTGCAAAATCCTGCTCCGTTTCAATTTTTTGCTGCCCGCTCAACACAATATTTTCTTCATACTCTGAACCTCCGCCATAGTGCGAGGGGCAGTTATTAACCAGCGATACGGCATGTTTTGTAACCTGAAATATCTTATTATCCCCGGGGTTTTGGTTGGGGCAGGTGGCACAATAATAATAACCCACCAGGTGGTTGCCACCGTTGTAGAGATGCCAGGTAGCACCTGATGGCGAAAATGTGTTGCCCGCAACCTGGGTAAGGCTTCCCTGCAACGACTGTATGCCTGAGGGGGGTTGGTTTTCGACAAAGAAGTCGGCATAATTAAGCTCATTGGTGTTGCACAAATAAGCCAGGCCTTCGTATGTAAGGCTTGTATGATTTATGCCTGATGAATAATTGGCAAAGCTAAGTCCGGAAAAACTGTTTTTGTAAATCTCGTCCTTGCTTTGAGTACCTTGGATGTATATGCCTACATAAACATCCGCCGGTGCGCCGGTGGCCTTGGTGAAATGATTTTCTTCGATGGCAAATCCATGAGCGTTTTCGAGATACATGCCATATCCGGCGGCAAAGGAACAGGTTTCTTGTTCGGGGCTGTTGCTGCGGCCAATGTTGAAAACAGAGTTAAGAACCACCGGGTTATTAATTTCCAGCACCCTGATGCCATAGATGTTATGATCGAACACTGCCCGGTTTACATAAAAAGTATGGGTGGTTTGGGTGGTTTTTGTTGCGTTTATCGCCCAGGTAAAACCGGTGAAAGTACAAGGAACGTATTCGTTGCACGAAAACTGGCCGTAGGAGGTGCAAATTGCGTTTGCGCTGAAGCCGGCGCTATACGCCCCAATGCCCATGTTCCAGTCGGAAACATTTGTTGCCAGTGGCGAGAGCACGAAGCTGCAAGCATTGAACTTAAAACCTTTCACATTATCCAGGTCAACATGCTTGTAGAATTGTTCTGTTGCCGGGTAGTTTTCGTCCACTACGAAAGTACAATTGTTGAAATGGCCCCAATAATCCATTTCACGCTCGGGAATGAAAGGGTGAAAGTTTCTATAGTGCAGGGCATGAACCGATTTGGCATTGTTTCTGAAAACGGAGTTAGTGGCTATCATTATACCGCCGGTTGTATTATAGTCGCCGGGTTTCCACAGTTCAACAGCGCTGATGGCATTTTCGATGGTGGCATTGTTCAGAATCAGTTGCCCCTGTGCGCAAACACCATTGATGGTAAATTGATGTGCATTTTTGTCGCCCCATACTTCAATGCCTTGCCAGGGGGATTTTTCATAAACATCAGTGGTGATAATTCCACCATCAATAGTCAATTTCCCTCCCGGCTTAACAATAATTTTTGCATCATGATTCATAACCAATTTACATCTGATTGTCAAATGAGCATTTGGACTGATTATCAAATCACGGTATAGTTTTAGATTAAAATCCCATAAATATTCACCGTCAATAACTAAAGGTACTAATGAATTTTCGCACTTAACATATTTTCTTACAGAACTAATTGCTAATGAACGGTGTATCTGACCAGCCTGCATAGGACTAATATAGGTTGAGTTTTGGTTTCCACCTAATAAATTGTTCGTAATACCATCGCCATTAATACTAAAAGGATTTGCTGACCAGTTACACGTATGTGGGCAGTTGCTATGATTTGGCAGTTCTGTGAGAAAAACATCTTGTAAGAAATCTTCGTGCTGCTGATTGCAAATAGCATAGGATCCACCACCATGATAAGTGTGTTCGAGATTAAGATTGTGACCAAATTCATGAGCCAAAGTGCCTGATATTGACCAATCACGATCATTCCCCCAATTAAATAAAACAGTCCATGAATTTCTGTTAAAATCGATATAACTTGGCATATTTGCATGTGCCCAATTATAGTTATTTGGGTTTCCAAAAATGTAAACATTCACTTGTTCCAAGCGTTCAGGGTAATAATGGGCAATGTATGGCTCGATTGTCGTTGAAGGAGAAATGTCATCCCATGCAGCAGTGTTTTGATAAAAAAATATTCTTTCGCTACCTAACTCACCAATCGAAAACCTGATTCTTGAATCATAACCAGGTAATTCCGTAACCCAAGAAATAGGATCAGAAGGAGCATAATTTGAATAAAAGCTGTTCACCCATCCAATTATTGTTTTCATCCTGTCTATCGTTGTTTGATTATTTGGGAAATTTCCTGAACTATCATTTTTCTGTATGATATTGAAATTCACCTGAATCGTTTTGATGGTTGGATTATGTAACGGATAGTTAGGGTCAAGGTTAGGGATATAGGTAATCATATTTCTGAAAATTGACCAAGCTCCACTCTGCTCTGGAGTGCAATCGCCGCTGGATAAAAAATCCTCAACATAAGAATCTTGCATTTGGCAAGTAAAACCATCCTGGCCATTTGCTTCAAATGTGTACACAATTATGACTATCGTAAATATTAATGTTGTTAATAGTTTCATAGAAGTTTACTATAGAATGACTTGTAGTTTTGTTTTAATAATGTTTAAGCGAACGTTTCTCAGAGATAAAATATAAAATCCCGGTTCAATACCGTTTAGCTTGATAGTCATGCCATTTCCAATATTAAAGTACTCCCTAATTTTTGTGCTGTGGATGCTTGTAATTTCTATATCATATAGTTCAGATGGTTGACATTTTATGGTTAAAGTATGTATTGCCGGGTTGGGATAAATCATCAAAGAATAATCATCAGGCTCTTTAATACCTGTAATATAATCGCAATATGGGGCTATACTAGTAGTATATTGAAATACATTATCCTGATAACATCTTAAAGGGCCTCCCTCCATATAGTCAAGAATACAATTCTGCTCAGGAAGCATATACATCAATGGACCAATTTTTTCTATAATTTTACCAAATAAAACCCAATGGGAATGATTTTGAGGTTCTGTTATTATATATCTTAATGTTTTGGAATTTAAAATAGTATCGCCTACAGAAACAACCCGTATCTCACCCACAGAATCACACATACCCCACATGTTGTATGTTTCAGGAATGATCCAGGTGTCACCTGGTTGTGCTGAAAAATCATACAATACGTAAAACTTATTGTGTTTGTAAATAAATACAGTATCATCATTGCTCCATGTATATTCATTTCCTAAGGATATTGTATCCAGATTACCATTAAAGTGATTGTAAGAAAAAAAAGTCTTGCTTAGTTTCTGACAATTCCGGAACTGGTAGGGTGAAGAATTATCGTAGATCAGAGTATCTTTGCTGTACTCAATTTTTATATAACCGGCAGTTCCAAAACTATCGAAAGTGTAATACCATTTGGCACCGGAAGGAGCCCACATCTGAGCCTTTGAACTAACTGATATCAGCAGCAGGATAAAACTTATGGTTAACAAGAATTTAATAGTATGTTTCATAGTTAATTATATTCTTGATAGTTTGATTCATTTGCATTCCAAACCGTTCCACATCAAAGCGTGGTGTCAGGCAGTCGAGAATTTCGATATCACAGTTGTTGCACGAGGCTCCTCCGAAATGGTAAAGCCACAGCGACTTTTTAAAACAATGTTCTTTAAATCCCAAGGTTCTTTTGTTTTGATGGAAGTCGGGAAACCGAAGACCGAAGTCGGAAGACCGAAGTCCGAAGTTGGTTGCCCGAGATCCTTGGTTATTATTTTATTTTAAGTTTAAATGCAGTCATCATATTCATTAAGTTGAATGCAAATTCATAGTTTTCATGAAATTCTTCTTCTGAAATATATTTTCTTCTTTTTGCTTTTTGTAGGCAGGTAACTACCTCAGCCAAGGAGCGAATAGCGTATCCAATAAATTTTTTAAATTCCGGATTTGACTGACCGATAGCACCTTCGGAGATATTTAATGCAATAGAATCAACAGCTTTCCTGATCTGAACCGATAGATTATACATTTCCATTTTGGGAAACTTCATGGTCTTCGTATTGATGGTTTCACCAAAATCCATAGCTTTCTGCCAGATAATCAACTTCTCAAATTTAAACTCCGCCATCTTTCCTCATCTTATGAACATAAATCTTAATAAAAATAGTAAACATCTTCATTATCCCAGCTCCAAACTCCGGACTTCCGACTTCGGTCTTCGGACCTCTGCCTTCCCACTATAATCCCATATACTCCAGCACAATGGCCGCAATCACCAGTAAGTTCATCCATATAAAGAAAAACCGCATGGACTGTTTAATGGTGAGACGCGGATTGGTATTTCGAACCAATGTTACCAGCAATACGACCAGTAATATTTTCAGAACAGCCCAAATTATTCCCCATCCATTGAGGTTAAGACCACCCAGCATCAGCGAAACAACCAGAACGGGCAAGACCAGGATAAGGATGTATTTTGATAGTTTGATAAAAGCCAGGGGCGGACCTGAATATTCAATAAGGAAGCCTGAAGCTATCTCAGTTTCAGCTTCGGCTGCATCAAACGGAACCATGCCTAATTTTGCCTGTATACACATCATCAGTGCAACAAAAAGTAATACTCCAGATACACTGCCGATGAAAGCGCCATCAGCCTGTTGCACCGCTACAATGCCTGCCAGGTCAAGTTGATAGCCTGATTTTAGGATGATAGCAGCGAGGATTAATAGAAAGCAAAGCTCATAACCAATTATAAGTTTCATTTCTCTTGAGGCACCCACAGATGCCAGCAGGTTTCCGCTCGAAAGTGCCCCGATAATATAGCTGAGTGAAGGGATGGCGAGCACATAAAAGATGACGATTATATCACCATCGAAACCAGCACTCACTCCAAAAGCAGGTAAAAGGATCATCAACCCTGCAATGATGGCACCGGTTGCTGCAAAGATGGGTGATAAAAGAAATGTTACCCTGCTGGCGTTGCGCGGAAGGATGGTTTCCTTGACCATGAGTTTCACAAAATCATAGAGCGGCTGCAGTAAGGGAGGGCCCTTGCGAAATTGCACCCATGCCGTGATCTTGCGGTCGAACCACGATAAAAACCCGCCGGCAATAACCATAAAAAGCAAGCCGGGAAAGAGCAGGTAGTGTATGAGTTGTTGAGTCATCTATGTTTCAGGTTTCAGGTTTCAGGTTGCAAGTTGCAGGTTGCAGGTTCTAAATCATTAATTCTGTTTAAGTTTTTCCCATGCGTATTCCTTCACCAGGACGCGCTCGTTCAATTCTAGTATATGTTTCTTATCATCCGGAACAAATTCAGTAAATGACAATGCTCCCTTGGGACAGGTGTCAATACATTTCAAAGACTTGGTCAGCTCGTTGAAGTCACACAGGTCGCAAATGGGTTGGCGCACTTCAAAAAAATGGTTCATTAATGTGCCAAACGGACAGACCGTAACACAGGATTTGCAGGCTATGCAAAGGTTCAAAGCCCGTTCAACAATCCCTTCATTATTACGTTCCAGGGCTTCAGGAGGGCAAACTTCAATGCATGGTGCATCCTCGCATCGGCGGCAGGTGAACTGAAAAGCTGCCATCTCAAGAAGGCTCTTCATGCCATGGTTCACAGGATGGTGATCGTACAAACATTCAACCACGCATTCTTCGCATGTCCTGCATTTTGTGAGATCAATGATTAGCTTCTTTGCCATGAAACTTCCTTATTAGTACATTTTTACCAGATATGTGGCTGATTTTTAACTTCTTCATAGGTGAACACAGGCCCATCTTTGCACACGAAATATTCGCCCATCATACAATGTCCGCATTTACCCAACCCGCACGACATATTCTTTTCCATCGAGAGGAAAATGTCTTTCGGAGCAAAACCCATCTCAAGAAGTTTAAACGTGCCAAATTTCATCATCACCGGTGGTCCACACACTACGGCCACCGCATTGGGGATATCAACTTTCACCTTGTCGAGCATCACAGTTGCCACTCCCACAGTCTCTTTCCAGTTCTCATCGGCTATATCAACCGATCGGTGAGCCTCAAACTTATCAATGCTATTCAGGTAACTGAACAAGGGTTTGTAGATACAGTCGCGCGGAGTTTTGGATCCGTATGCCAGGATCACCTTTTTGAGTTTATCCTTATATTCAATTAAAGTATATAGAAGCGACCGGATGGGTGCAAGGCCGCAGCCACCACCCAGGATAAGCACTTCCTTACCGAAAAATGTTTCAATGGGATAGCCCCTCCCAAATGGTCCCCGCACTCCAAGCACTGCACCCACGGGTAGTTCGTGCATAAGGCCAGTTACATAGCCTGCTTTCATAATAGTAACTTCAATGCGGTCTTTTACAAAGGGCGAGGAAGAAGGTGTAAAAGGTGCCTCACCGATTCCGTCGAGTGTAAGTTCGATAAACTCACCGGTTTTAAACGAAAATTCGGTTTCGGGCACCAGCACAAGAGTTTTGATGAGCGGCGATTCCTCGATTACTTTTTCGAGCCTTGCCCTGAAGGGCTTGTATATGTTGGTACTTACTGTCACTATGACTGGTTTTTAAACTTCACTTAGTCAGCTCATTAAAAATTTCGTTTTTGTTAATTTTTCCTATGCAGGCTTCAATGCAACGCCCGCAGCCCGTACAGGCCAGGGCATCGAATTTTTCGGGCCTGAACACATATTTGCAGAAATAGCGGTTGCTAAATCTTACGAAATGCTGCTTGTGCGGGTCTTCGCCTCCGGCAACACGCTGAAATCCTGGGTACTGACAGGCATCCATCTGCCTCACTTTTTCAAATCCGGGCCGGTCAATTAGCAAAAAGCAGGTACAGGTGGGGCAGATGGTGGCACAAGCACCACATGCAACACAGGTCTTCGAATGATTTTTCCAGGTGTCCTCACCGGCATTTTTTACCACACTGGTGGTCTCCTGGTAGTTTGGCAGACGCTTGTTGCGGCTATCCATCTCGCTTTTCACCGCCTGGCGTATCTTGAGCAGATCGTCGGGAAAACCGTTTTCCGAGGGCTGGAGTTTACTTTCGGCCGCCAGTTTTTCAATAAAGGTTTCACCTTTCAGGCTGTTGATCTCAAGTATTACCTTGCCATCTATAATGCTTATTACAAGATCCTGATTTTTTTCAGGAAAGGGGTTCAGGCCATAGCTACTACAATGGCAATGTGCGAGTGATGTGTGACAGTCGGTTCCAACTAAGATCATTTTATCGCGCCGAAGCTTGTAGTAGGGGTCAATATAATCTGAATGGAGATAGAACTGATCGAGCAGGTCGAGTGCCCACAAATCGCAGGCTGGCGTGCCAAGTACCACGAAAGGTTTTTGTAAATCTGAATCCAGCACTACATTTTCCTTCACCGGTAGCAGGAATAGTTTCAACGGGGAAACAGGCTTGGGAAGGTTGTACACTATTTTACTGCTGTTTTCGGATGAGATAAGCTCGTAATCAATGCTATCCCACCTTTTAACAGGGGCATAAAGCGTATAAGTGCCAAGCAAGGATGTCAAGGCTTTTTCCCAAGCATCCCTTGGCATTTCATAATGTTTGGTTATCTCATCGGGCTCCGGCAGGGTGTTCATAAGCAGTGTTTACAAACGATGCTGCAATATTAAACCCGCAACTATGCAAAGGCAATGACGTTTGTCATTGTAGAAAATGATTTTTGTCAGGTTTCAGGATGTCTTTTCTGAGCGAATGATGCAAATACAAAAACCTTACGCTTCGCACATAATGTGAATACAGGGCGGTTATCACACTTTGGCCACCCTATGTAATCCTTTTTTATCAAGAATGAGTATTTTGCGGCCTTTCACAGCAACCATTTTTTCTTCTTTGAATTCGCTTAGCAATCTGATGACGGTTTCGTTGGCTGTACCTACCATATTTGCCAGGTCTTCGCGTGTGAGACTAATTACCGTAGGGCATCCATCGCTATGAAATACCTCGTCGAGCGTTAATAAGGCTTCGGCAAGGCGCTCGCGTACCGGCTTTTGTGCCATGCTCGTGATTTTCTTTTCCGCCTCTTCAAGTAAGGTGCTTAGTGTGAGCATGATGCGTGTGGATATTTCGGGATAGCGGATGGTGATCTGGAAGAATTTTCTTTTGTTGATGAAGCAAACTACTGAATCATCTATCGTGGTTGCCGAGTTGGAATAATTCCGGCCGGCTATTAGGGAGCGTAAGCCAAGCAGGTCGCCAGGCATAGCTATGCGTACTATTTGTTCCTTACCCTCGACACCCAACCTGCTAATCTTAATTTTACCCGACTGCACGCAATAGATGCCCAGCGGCCGTTTACCTTCATAAAAGATCACCTGTCCTTTTTTATAGAAATAACAGGTCTTCTTATGGAAGAGGTCGGCCAGGTCGCAAGGGTCAAGAAACTTAAAGTAAGAACCCTTATGAACCGGGCAATCCTGGCATTTAACATCTATAAGCATAGTAGCGAATGATCTTGATCGTTCATGCAATAAGAAACTGTCAGAAAGGCTATTTGGTGATGAAAACGTTTAGTGCGTGACCAGAAATTAGGTTAGTAAATTAGAGCTTATTTCCTTTAATCATTTTGAAAAGCATCAACCGCATTTGTCAGAAGTACAAGTTGAAATCGTGGTGCATTGGCTTTATGGCCGTAAAAATACAATTAAATTCAAAGCTTTGATAATAATATTCGTTTTCATGATATACATTTACGGTTTCAAACGTAAGTGTACCTTCACAGGCTAATAACAGTATTGTATGAAACAGAAAACCGATGCATACTTGATCACCGTGAAGGGATTGGTGCAAGGGGTGGGTTTTCGTCCATACGTGTATCGCTTGGCCAATCGGCTGGGTTTCAACGGCCGGGTTGAAAATCGCACCGACGGAGTTGTGATTTTATTAGAGAGTAATGGCACACCGGTAGAAATTTTTACCGAACTCCTTAAGAGAGAAGCTCCCCCTGCCTCCGATATTGAATCATTGACTGTTGAGTCAATCAAAACCATGAAAACCAGTGCTTTTTGCATCGTTCGCAGCACCGAGTCACCGCTGGGGGTTACCGAAATCAGCCCCGATATCGCTGTATGCAGAGAATGCCGGTACGACATGCAGCATCAGCCCCACAGAAGAGATTACCCGCTCATCAACTGCACCCATTGCGGGCCAAGGTTCTCCATCATCGAAGCGCTCCCCTACGATCGGCCCAATACCACAATGGCTGCCTTTGAGATGTGCAAGCGATGTAATGCAGAGTACATAAATCTCCACGATCGCCGCTTTCATGCACAACCCGTAGCCTGCAACCATTGCGGACCTGTCTACAACATCACACAGGACGGTGATATTAAAAAACAGTACGCAATTCATGAAATCATTCGTGTAATAACTGAGAGGTTGCTCAATAGCGAGACCATTGCATTGAAGGGCACAGGTGGATACCATCTCATCTGCAATGCACTTGACCCTGTTGCTGTTGAGCGGCTCAGGCAAAACAAGAAACGCGGCGGCAAGCCCTTGGCAGTGATGTTCCGAAACATCAACGCTGTAAGGAAATATGCTACCGTAACCAAAACTGAATTGGAACTCCTGGCCTCATGGAGGCGGCCAGTAGTGTTGTTGAGCTCAA
>JAUXXY010000111.1 GCA_030684735.1 Bacteroidales bacterium
ACTGCACTTTTCAACATCATTAAAAATCATACCGTCAAGCCCTACGATTATCTATATACGGCCTATCAAACCACCGACAACAAGGGTGGCAACCAGGTGTGGGACATGTATTCCGATGTTCCGGGCGGTGCTCCTCCTTATGTTTATTACTTCAATTCGAGTGACGAATGTGGCTCATACAACAGCGAAGGCGACTGCTACAACCGCGAACATTCGGTACCCGCCAGCTGGTTTAAAGATGCCTCGCCCATGTACACCGATATTTTTCTTGTAGTGCCTACCGACGGTTATGTGAACAACCGGCGCAGCAACTATCCTTATGCCAAAGTGGGGAATGCTACCTGGACTTCAATGAACGGTTCGAAGGTAGGCTCCTGCAATATTATTGGTTACAGCAGTACCGTGTTCGAGCCCATTGATGCTTACAAGGGCGATTTTTCCCGGGCATATTTCTACCTCGCTACCCGCTACGAAGACCGGATAGCCGGTTGGGTAAGCAATTCTCTGGCCGGTGCAGTGCTCAGTGGCACCTCCTACCCTGCCTTCAAATCGTGGTACCTCAACATGCTCATGTCATGGCACCTTGCCGATCCTGTATCGGCCAAAGAAATAGCCCGCAACAATGCTATTTACGCTATTCAGGGCAACCGTAATCCATATATTGATCACCCTGAATATGTTGCTGCGGTATGGAATCCCACCACACCCGCTGAACCTACGGCATACCCTACCGTTTTTTCGGCCAACACCATTACGCTTCGCTGGACGGATGCCACCGGAACCATCGTGCCAGAGGGTTATCTTATCCGTATGAGCACTACAAGCTTTGTCGCCATTACCGATCCGGTTGACGGAGCGCCAGTGGACAACGATTTCTCAAACAAGAATGTAAGCCAGGGCATAGGAAATGTTACCTTTGGCGGGCTTACCCCCAACACTATGTATTATTTTAAGATATACAGCTATACCGGCAGCGGCACCATCATTGATTACAAAACCGGTGACGGTGTGCCACAGGGAAGCATAGAGGCAAAATAAACAAATTATTAACAACTACAAAAACACAATCATGAAAGAATTTAAATTTCTCAGAATCCTTGCCCTTATGGCAGGGTTATTTCTTTTCGCTAAAACCGGATATACTCAGTATTTAGTAAATTTTGAAGGAGCAGGAGAGACTAAAACAGCTTATGCTTCGGGAACGGTTATTCTTAGTGGTTTAGATTGGAATATGACCGAAGCGCTCATCGGAACGGATGCTGCAGATTTTAAGAATGGATTGCGTTCGGCCAGGATGAGAGGACATGGAGCAACATCCATAACAATGCTACAAAATAAAGCAAATGGAATTGGAGTTGTGAGTTTTCAATATAGGAGATACGGAACAGATGCTCAGGTTGACTGGAAAGTTGAATATAGTATAAATGATGGCGCTTCATGGACACAAATAGGCGCTGACTTCAAAGCTCCTGCCATTGATGATGTACAGAATTTCTGGGAAACAATAAATGTGGAAGGAAATATACGACTCAGGATCAAGCGGGCGACCGAAACAGGGACAGCAAATCGCCGGCTAAATATTGACGATATTACCATTACAGATTACTCTTCGGGTTCTACCCCCACTATTTCCGTATCCCCATCCACGCTTTCGGGGTTCTCATATATTGTGGGTGCCGGCCCTTCAGCAACCCAATCTTTTACCTGTTCGGGCGCCAACCTTACCAATAACATCAGCATCGCTGCCACAACCAATTATGAAATTTCGCTCAGCCCGGGCTCTGGATATACCACACCTCTAACGCTTACCCACAGTGGCGGAATAGTAGCATCAACCACAATTTATGTACGCCTCAAGGCTGGGTTATCGGCAGGAAATTATAATAACGAAGACATCAATATCACATCAACAGGCGCTACTAATAAAACAGTTACATGCAACGGGTCGGTGGTGGCAGGCAATGAGCCTACCAATCATGTTACCAGTTTCACAGCTACTGCCAACTCAAGTACAGCAATCACTGTAAACTGGACAGACTCAGATGCCTCGGGCTACCTGGTAAAAGGAAGTGCCGCCTCCTATGCTGCAATTACTGTCCCGGTTGATGGCACTGCAGAATCAGATGGTGCGCTGGTAAAAAATGTGGCCTCTGGTGTTGGCAGCCACCAATTTACAGGCCTTACTGCCAGTACACCTTATTACTTTAAGATATTTCCATACAACGGTTCAGGCACCCTGATCAACTATAAAACCGATGGCACAGTGCCGCAGGCAACAGCTACAACACAGGCCGGAACCCAAAACTATTTAATTGATTTTGATGATGCGTCTAAGTGGACAGCCAGCTCAGGAAATTTAAGCTCATATTACAGTGATCATACATATATTGATGGGGCCTTTTTGTCAACCGGTGGGCCTGCGCTACGCAATGGAATTGCCGCTCAAGATGGTTTCCCTGGAGCATTGGGAACATATTCCTGGAGACAACAAAATCTTAGCACGGTTGACTGGAGAATAACTATTTCAAGTGGTGGAGTATCTACCTTTAGCATGAAAATCAGGAGATGGGACGGAGACCCAAGTCCTGATTTCAATTTAGAATATTCAACAGATGGAGGAACAATTTGGACGCTGGTTTCGGTTATTAATAACAACAGCCTTGATAACTCATCGAATTGGAAAACTTTCAACGGGATTATAAACAGTGGAAATAACAATATCCTGATCCGATTGAAAGCCAACGCAGCAACGGAACGCATTATGGTGGATGATTTTAGCTGGGAAGCTTATTCCGGTGGTCAACCCGTAGTTGCTACACCTACTTTTAGTCCTGCGGCAGGCACCTATTCATCACAGATCAATGTTAGCATCACCTCCACAACCCCAGAGGCCACAATTTATTTTAACACAAATTCAGCATCCGGACCCTGGGCTACCTATGCATCACCAATTCCCGTTTCAGTAAATACTACTGTATGGGCCTATGCAGCCAAAACAGACATGACAGACAGCCAAGTGGCATCGGCTGTTTATAATTTCGTTGCCACATGCCCTGAACCCACCAGCCTATATGCCGATAATCTTACATACAACTCTGCAACTCTTCACTGGACTGCCGGCGGAAGCGAAGCAATCTGGAACATTGAGTATGGCCTGGCAGGTTTTACGCAAGGAATGGGCACCTTGGTTTCTAATGTCACTACAAACTCTAAGAATCTGACTGGTTTAACACCAGAAAGCAGTTACAACTACTATGTGAGATCTGTTTGTAGTGAAAGTCTCACCAGTAGTTGGGCTGGGCCTGGATCTTTTCTCACTTTAATTGCGCCTCCTTCTCCCTATGCCGTTGTTTTATTGCGTCCACAACAGATTGATCTCTCATCTGACAATTCGCAAAGTGCAGTGCTTATGCAGGTAGGCAACTATACCAGCGATGACGCTCGTTATCGTTTGTATAATGGCAGTAATCAATATTATTGCTGGGATGGGTCTCAATTTGTTACTTCCACAGTTTATGCAGCTGGGCCGCAAGTGCCGGGGGCACCCAGCAATAGTTCCACCTTTTGGATTCTTTTTACACGGGGAAACAACAATACAGCAACAGCCAGCTATCGCGACCGTTTGGATCCATATTCAGTCAACTACCAAACTGTTGCATTGCCCGGCGCCACTGTCATGGAAAACCCCTTCGATATTAACCTGAGCATCCCATTCACCGGTAATTATTCATTGGATGAGAAATATGTCATACTGGGGTTCGATGCTGAGTTAGGAGGTAATTTAGTTAGCGCAACTTCTTCAGGACTTAACACGGGTGATTTCACGCTGAATGCTAGCCAGGGCACCACCATCAGACGGATAGAAGTCCGCACACAGCTGAACGAATTGATTGACCAACTTTCCGGAACCTGGCCCCCGGTATGCCAGGATGTCTCCATCAGCAATTTCCCCACGAGCATCGCTGATGTGTGCGAAGGAGCACTTTTTGCCTTTGATTTCTCGTCGGTGAACATTCAACATGATGCAAGTACTCTGTGGCAAGTGAGTCCGCCGAACGCTGGGCATTTTACCGGTAATCTCTTTCATCTGAATCAAGCTTTTACGGGCGGCCTGGTAACCATCAGCCTCACCGCCTATGCTACACCCCCCTGCCAGGATGCCAGTGCTCAAGTATCTTTCATGGTGAATCCGCTTCCCATATTCACATGCCCTACCTACGGTCCATTATGTGTTGGAGATCAAGCCATTGTTTTTAGTGGCCCGGGTATAACCACTCAAAACGAAATACCCCTGGTCGGATTCAACCCCACCACGCCCGGAACTTTTAATTTTACATACACTGTCACTGAAAATGGCTGCTCATCGTACTGTGAATTCGAAGTTGTAGTATATCCTTTTATTGTTCCAACCTGTCCTGAAAACATTGAAGTGTATATCACTGTCCAGCCATTTGCCCTGAGTGGCGGATTGCCACCAGGCGGCGTGTATAGCGGAAACGGCGTAAACGGTGATATTTTTTATCCGGCTGTAGCTGGCCTGGGTACTCATTGGATCATTTATGCCTACAATAATGGTTTTTGCGGCCAAACTACTTGTCAGTTCAGTATCACTGTAACCGAAGAACCAATCACGTGCCAACATGCCTCCATCAGCAACTTCCCCACGAGCATTACCGATGCGTGCGAAGGATCGCTTTTTACCATTGATTTCTCAACGGTGAATATTCAACATGCAGCAAGTACTTTATGGCAAGTGAATCCGCCCAATGCTGGAAATATTACCGATAATCTCTTTTCGCTGAATCAAGCCTTTACGGGCGGTCTGGTTACGATCAGCCTAGCTGCATACGCTACCCCCCCCTGCCAGGATGCTTATGCACAGGCATCTTTTACGGTGAACTCACTGCCAATATTCACTTGCCCCGTCTATGGTCCTTACATTGCCGGCGATCCGCTTGTTGTGTTTACCGAACCGGGTGTCTTCATCCTCAACGGATTAGTGGTTACCTCATTTAACCCACAAACAGCAGGAGTGTACACTTTCACATATACAAAAACCGTCAGTGGTTGCTCTTCGGACTGCCAGTTCGACATTGTAGTGAACCCGCCAGTAGGGCTCAGGGGAGATGCCAACGGCGATGGCCTAGTGAATGTGCTGGATGTAATCACGGTCATTAACTACATCATGGGCCAAAATCCGCCGGGGTTTATTTTCTTAAATGCCGATGTAAATGGCGATCAGGAAATTAATGTGCTCGATGTTATTGGTATCATCAACATCATTATGGCAGGTAAATAGTGCTGGATAATACCAGGATAAGTTGCCAAATCAGGCTAACTCAGTGATTTGCAATTTATCCTTCAACTTCACTCCATTTGGTGTACATTCGAGTGTGCAGGCCTGAACATAATGGTCGTGCTCGAAAAAAAGGATGTAATCGTTGTCAACGGCTTCGTTAAGCAAGGCTTCTTTCTCATCGAGCGATACGAGCGGCTGTATGTCGTAGCTCATGATATAGGGCAATGGAAGGTGAGCAGAGGTAGGAAGGGCATCGGAGGTGTAAACTACCGTTTTACCGTTGTAGCTGATGAAAGGAATGGCCTGACCTATGGTGTGTCCATTCAAAATTTTCACCCTGAAGCCGGGAAATAGCTCGCCATCCTGTTCAAATAGTTTGAGCTTACCATGTTCATAGATCGGCAACAGATTTTCGGGCGGGTACCCAGGTTTTTCGCGCTTGTTTGGATGAATGGCCCACTCCCATTGTTGCTTGCTCACGTGATAAGTGGCATTGGGAAAGGCGGGGAGTAGGTTTCCTTTCTCATCAATATCTATGCTGCCACCACAATGGTCAAAGTGCAGATGGGTGAGAAAAACATCTGTAATATCGTCTGGTTCAAGATTCAGCGCCCTTAGAGAGCCAAGAAGATTTACCTCATCATTAAGGCTGAAGTATTGGATATTTTTTTCTTTGTTTTTATTACCCATACCATTGTTAATCAATATTTTTCGATCACCATCCATCACCAATAGGCAGCGCATACTCAGGGTGATCTGGTTGTTTTCGTCAGCGGGATAGGCTTTGCTCCACAATACCTTGGGCACCACTCCAAACATGGCACCTCCATCGAGCTTGAAGTGCCCGGTTTCGATGGGATAAATTTTCATAGGGATTAGGTTTGCTTTAATAACAATGCTAAAGGGTGAGAGGTTCAATACGCATTTCAATAAATTCCGGATTATTGACTCCTTGCCACGAAAACCAGATCACTATATGATTCCCTCACATAATCGCCAGGCTTAATGCCAAAAAATTTAGCATACTCGCGACACTGTTTCTGCAGTTTCTGCTTGCCAATGTCACCAGTTTTGTCAATGGCTTCCACTTCAACAAACGTACCCAGCCCAACAAGTATGTCGAAATGGAATTTGACGTTTTCGATCAGGTATATTCTTCTCCTCTTTTCTACCACAACTTTTACACCCAAGGTCTCAATCAGGATGTTTTTGAGCGCCTTGTCGGGGTGATGTTTATATAAAAGCACCTCTGATTGTTTGGCACCTGCCGTGTCGGGCCGTTTGTAGTAGATAAGGGCGTTTTCGATGTTGCCTTCGCGCAGCTTCAACCTCCCACTGGGTACATTGAAATAGGTGTCAATCTGGCGATCCTCGCCAACATAATGCGGTTTCAACTGGAGGAGTTTGTTTTCAAGCTCCTCTGGGTTGTTGGTTTTGGCTTTGAATTCAAAATTCAGAATCGTCATGTTTTTCAATAAAGTTTCCCTCCCAAAGGCACCTCCCTATCAGGGGAAAGCAGCACACATTGATGGTTCAGATCAGGTACTCCCAGGGTAAGCACTTCCGAAACAGCATTGCCGATCTGGCGAGGGAGGAAGTTTACAACGCAAATCACAAGTTTGCCTTTGAGGGCATCGGCAGTGTAGTTTGCGGTGAGTTGGGCTATGGATTTTTTAATTCCGAGGGCATTGCCAAAATCAATCCTGAGTTTATAGGAAGGTTTCCTGGCTTCCTGAAAAGATTCTGCTTCCACAATTTTCCCAATGCGGATGTCTAATTTCAGAAAATCCTCGAAGATGGCAATATTATGGATGCTTTCCATTGGCTTATCAACCTAACGGTGTGTGTTGTGCATGACGGTTATTTGTATTCTTTCGGTTCAATCTCTCCCTTGATTACCATTAGTCCGTTCATGGCCAGGGCGCGCATTTCATCTTCGCCGGGATAAATAAACACAGGGGCTATACGATGAACACGTGCCATAATGCGGTTTACGAACCAGTTGCTTTTTGCAACCCCGCCGGTGATCAGGATTCCATCTACCTGTCCGAAGAGGACTGTGGACATGGAGCCAACGTATTTTGAAACCTGGTAGGCCATGGCTTCGTATATCAAGCTGGCTTTTTCATCACCGGCTTCCATGCGTGTTTCTACCTCATAGGCGCTATTGGTACCCAGATGGGCTACCAAGCCTCCTTCGCCATTGACCATCTTTATCAGTTGTTCTTCGGTGTAATTTCCACTAAAACAAGCTCTTATCAAATCGGCAGAAGGAAGGGTACCGCTTCGTTGGGGCGAGAAAGGCCCTTCGCCGTCAATGCCCTGATTCACATCAATTACCTGCCCTTTATGGTGTGCTCCAATGGTTATACCGCCACCCAGATGCACCACGATAAGGTCCAGGTCTTCGTATGCTTTCATGATTGATTTGGCATGTGCGCGGGCTACTGCCTTTTGATTAAGGGCATGAAAGATAGACATCCGTTGAAATGCCGGGTGGCCTGAAATACGTGCAATATCCTGCAGCTCATCCACAACCACCGGGTCGGCAATATAGGCCTTTGCGTCGGGTAGCGAACGGGCAATGTCATCGGCTATCAATCCACCCAGGTTGCTGGCATGCTCGCGCATGGGGCTGTTGTGCAGGTCAAATTTCATTTGCTCGTTTACAGCATATATACCTGAAGGAATAGGTTTAAGCAACCCTCCACGCCCAACAACTACCCTGATCAGGTCGAGGCGAATCTCAGCATCTTCGAGTTCCTTGTATATGATGTTTTTGCGATAATGAAACTGGTCGGTGATATGAGCAAATTGCGCCAACTCCTCAGTTGAATGGGATATGTTTTTTACAAGCACTGGCGCAGCGCCGATATACACAGCAATTTTAGTGGATGTGGATCCCGGGTTAATGGTCAGTATGCGGTATTCTTCCATATAACATTACCGTTTTTAGGTGTTGTTGCTTAACTGATTGCCGCAGCCAAGGCAATAGACATGAGTTTGCTTTTTTCGGAGTCGGCACGCGAAGTAAGCACAATGGGTACTTTGGCACCTAGTATAACTCCTGCCGAGGTAGCTCCTCCAAGGAAATTTAGCGATTTGTATAGAATATTTCCACTGTTGATGTCGTGGGTAACAAGGAGATCAGCATCGCCGGCCACATCGCTTACAATGCCTTTTTGGCGGGCCGATTCGGCCACAACCGCATTGTCGAGCGCCAAAGGCCCGTCAATGATGCATCCTTTAATCTGTTTCCGTTTGTTCATTTGTGCAAGTAAAGCAGCATGGACTGTAGCTTCCATCTTGGGGTTTACCGTTTCAATGGGTCCTATCACTGCTACCTTAGGCTCTTTAATTCCCAGGCGATGAAACATATCAACGGCATTGAGGATGATCTCAACTTTCTCGGCAAAATCAGCCACGATGGGCATGGCTGCATCAGTCACTCCCAGCAATTTGTGGTAATAAGGGGACTCAAAAAGGGCAACATGACTCAGGGTAGCTCCCTTGCGCAGGCCTTTTTCTTTATCGAGCACTGCCTTTAGCATGGTCTTGGTGTCAATCATCCCTTTCATGAGTATGTCGGCCTGTCCATTACGAATCAACGAAACAGCTTCAATCGGAGCTTGGTCTGGATCGGCTATATCAATGATTTCCACATCGCTTATATCAAAACCAATAGCGGCACAGATTTTAAGTATAGCTTGCTTATTGCCAAAGAGGATAGGGTGAATAATTTTTTCCTGTTTAGCCATCATAATTGCGTCAAGTACATACCGATCGGTAGCAGCAGCAACAACAATGCGGCGCACACCCTTTTGCTTTGCAAGTTCCATGAGTGTGTTCAAAGATTTTAACATATGTAAAATTTTAGGTTATTACTGGTCTAATTGTCGCTATTTTGGTGCAAATTACCGAAAAATGTTCTGATAATCAGAAGAAGTTACGAAATATTTCTCGGCTCCCAATAGCTGTACATATTTTATGCCCCATCTGCCCTCTTATGACCGCGAAAAGTATTATCTTTCGGGCCTAAACGGAAAAAACCTTTTTAATCAATATCCGTATGCAATTCACCCTCACCCGCGAATATCTTGAATCCCTGGCACAAGCCATCGAAAGACAGGATCAGCAATATGTGCGGCAAATGCTGAATGAGCTTTATCCGGCCGATATTGCTGAAATATTAGAGGAGCTCGACCTCGACGAAGCCAAGTATGTATTTTCGTTGCTCGACGAGGAAGAAGCGGCGGATGTGCTTATGGAATTACAGGAAGACGTTCGGGAGGATTTCCTTGAGAACGTGTCGTCGAAAGATATTGCCCAGCGATATATTGACAACCTCGACTCTGACGATGCTGCCGATCTGATCTCCGAGTTGCCCCACCTCTTGCGATCCGAAGTGCTGTCGCACGTGGAAGATGCCGAGCAAGCTGCAAATATTGCCGACCTGCTCAATTATCCGGAAGATTCTGCCGGTAGTTTGATGGCTAAAGAGTTAGTAAAAGTAAACATTGACTGGACAGTTACTACCTGTTTGCGCGAGATTCGCAGGCAAGCCGAAGAAATTGAGCAGTTCTACAACGTATATGCGGTGAACGATCGCAATATCCTGCAGGGTATCGTATCGCTTAAGCGCATCATGCTTTCGCCTACCAAAGCCAAGGTTATTGATATATACGAACCTGACATCCACTCTGTAAATGCTACCATATCCGTTGAAGAAGTGGCCAGTATAATGCAAAAATACGATTTGGTGGTATTGCCTGTGGTGGATGACCTGGGTCGCCTACTGGGGCGTATCACCATTGATGACGTGGTAGATGTAATTACGGATGAGGCCGATAAAGACTATCAACTCATGTCGGGTATTTCAGAAAATGTAGAAACCACTGATAATATCTGGATTTTATCTCGTGCTCGTCTGCCCTGGCTGCTGGTGGCATTGTTTGGGGGTGTTGTGGGTTCGCGGGTACTCAGCAACTACGAACCACAGATACAAATTTATCCTGAAATGGCTTTTTTTATGCCCCTGATTGCTGCTATGGGTGGAAATGTGGGTGTGCAGAGCTCTGCACTGGTGGTACAAGGGCTGGCAAACGACTCGCTTAGCCGCGATGGAATAATACCAAAACTATTCAAGGAATTTTCGGTAGGCTTGCTCAATGCCATGGTTTGCGCATCCCTGCTTCTGGCCTACAACATCATTTTTGATCATTCGCTGGCACTTAGCTTTACTGTTAGCATTGCACTAGTTGCAGTGATTTCATTTGCCGCTATTTTTGGCACTTTCGTTCCCCTGGCACTTGATAAATTCAAGATTGACCCCGCACTGGCCACCGGGCCTTTCATTACAACCTCAAACGACATCATAGGGTTGTTTATCTATTTCATGCTTGGGCGCTTGATGTATGGCGTATTTCCCTGAAAGAAGAATTCTTATCTCTGTCGTAAATCCTGTAAAACCTCAGGCTTTAGCGACTAACAATCGCTTTAACAGTGTAAATTCCTTGCTGGGTTGTAATACGCAAAAAATACAACCCCTGTGGATGATCCGTAAGATCTACTATAGTTAGATTTGCTAAGCCGTCAGTAATACGTTTTGAAAGTATTTTATTCCCCGTTAGATTCAATACTTCAATCATCTCGAGAGCTGCTGCTGAACGATTTTGTATGCGAAACAGGCCTGTTGAGGGATTTGGGTAAATGCCCAATATTTTTTCACCGGAAGTAAAATGAGCAGCAAGATTTGGTGTTGCGCCAATCATTGTAACTGTAATATCATCAAAATAAAACCCATCGGCATTCACTGAATTATCGCTCACGAGTGTAAATCTGATTTTAACAGACTGTCCAACATACGCACCCAAGTCAATTTCTTCGTACACCCAATCCGATTGAACTCCGTCGTAGACCGGCTGCCCTGAAGTTTGGTAGATACTTCCGGACCTTGTGTATTTTCCGGCCAAGGGAATCCAAGTTGCGCCGTTGTTTGTTGAAAGTTTCACTTGCACATAATCGTAATTGACTTCAACGCTCCACCTTGCCCAGAATTTCAATCGGGCATACAGGGCATTGCTCAGATCAATAGCTGTGGAAGTTGTAGATCTATTTGAATTAAATGAATAAAAGCCCGAAGGGCTATCGGTAATAGAGGCAGGCGGCGACACTGACGAAGAGGTTGAAAGCCCCCAGTTTCCGGTCCAGTTGTTCAAGGTCGAACAATCGTCGTAAAAAGGCGTAACGACAGTGCCAAAAACCCGGGTGATGGTATCGGTTTTTGTGAAATGTCCGTTGTTGAGCGAGAGCAAAAATTTCAGAACAGTGCCCTGAGGAGTGGAGGGAGCAAGCGTGTAGGAGATTGAATCAGTAACAGTTTGAAGCATGCCCAGGCCTGAAAACATCTTGGGGCTGCCCAGCGAAATAACTTCCGCGTTTAACGACCCCAGCGAAACGGTGAAAGAACCACCTTCTTGCAGTCCCATGCGTTGTAGATCAAAAACAATATGTCCCTGACTCACATCGGTAACCAAACTTCCCCGATCGGAGAGTATCCCGTAACGCAATGTGAACAACCCTGCCAGCAGGCTTTGCAGCATATTTTCCTGGCATTGAGGAATAATGCGGTTTATTGCAGGCCAAAAACCATCTGACGAGGTACCAATCTCGGGAGTATAAGAAAAAATCTTATCCTTGGTTGATTGATCTCCATACATCCAATCGTCCGAACCTCCGTTGGTCTGATAGATTGTGGTGCTGCCTATGCCATACACATATTTATTTTCGGCGGTCATGCGTTTGGCAAAATTTGCAAGAATGGCATCATCGGGCGTAGTCTGGGCAATATATCCCCACGGATAAAGCAGGAGGTTACCATGGGAATGATAATTCAGTGCAATTGAAAACGGAACGGTCTGGCACAGATGCCTGAGCATGTGGGTTTCGGGTTCCGAGAAGGGGGCTGTTCCGCGGTAAGTTTCATATGAAGGCGTGGAGGACGAGCCGGTGTTATTATATCCCCACATAAAGCCAAAATTTCGATTCAAATCAACTCCAACACTACTGTCGAAGTTCATGCGTCGGTTTTTGCGCCACATGCCCCCGCCAAGTGGGTCCTCCTGTTCATTGAATAAATAACCGTCAGGATTTACAACCGGTACAAAATAAAGCTCGGTGTTATCAATCAGGTATTTTATTTGTGGGTCGATTGGGTAGTGCTGGAGGATGTAATACATGAAGTAAAGTAAATGCTGCATGCCGATCGGCTCGCGGGCATGAATCATTCCGGTGTAAAGAACCTTGGGTTTGTTCTCCTGATAAACATTGGGATTGTTTGAAATCCTGACCATGAATACAGGCCTGCCCTCAATAGTGGTCAGGGTGGAGATAACCGGTTGTTTTTGTGTGATAAAAGCCGGGTACATTGAATGAAGCTGGTCCAGGTGATCAAGAAATTCGCTGTAGGTGCAAAAACCTGCGTGCGATCCCAGCGAGAAACCTGTGGGCACTGGGTAATCTTTTGCCAATGCTGTACCTGTGTGAATATCCACAGACGATTCGGGCAAATTGTTTCGGTTAAGATACCAAGCTGTCATGTCTTCGATCAATATTTCATACTGAAAGCCCTTGCCAGCCAACAGGTCTATTTCTTGACTTGAAAGCTCGGCAATAATAAACACCCTGTGTTTCACTTCTGCGTTTTCAAAGGATATGCCCAGTTCTGCCAGTTGTGCAATTCCTTCCGGGTTGGTATAAATTTTTACGCGGGAATATGTGAGCTGCTGCGCTGAAAGGCTGAGAGAAAGCCAACAAACAAATAGGGTAAGGATTAACTTTTTCACGATTAAATAAAGTTAAGGGTAGTATATCAAAACACCGGTATTGATTTTAATGCAACACAAAAATAACTGTTTATTGTCAGACAGGTGCGGTGGAGGTTATTTTAAAGAGAAATTTTTGAGCCGGATATATACTTTGAACGGTCATAAATGCAATGGCAGCGGCAGTAGGCAGGACTGCTGCTGCAACTGCCGCTGCCACTGCCTATTTCCACCGCAGGCTGGAAATCATGTGTTGGATGTCTTCCTTCAGAAAATCAATAATCGGTGCAAGGGAGTCATTATTAGGAATAACATTGAAATACAAGGCTCCCCTCAGGAAATGCCGGGTACTGTCGGTAACAAAAAACTGGTACGTTGATGCAACCCCGCTGCCACCAATATTGAAAATGATGCCATATACCTTGTTTTCGTCATCCCTGATAAAATCTTCCTTGATACCTGTGGCTTTAGGAATGAGTTTGCTTACCATGATGTGGGTATCGTTGATGTAGTTGCTAAGGTTGTCTCTGATTGGCTTATAGCTCAGGTGCAACTTTGCCTTAAAACCCGGGAAGTTTACATCGCACCACCACGGCTCGGTCATTTCCGAGGTGTTGGGCAATACCGAAGCATAAACGGGATAATCGAACGCATAGGGGAAATTCATATCAAAATGCGTGTATTCCTTTTCTGGTAAGGCAAGGCGAAAATAGCCCTTCGGGCGCGGCGCAGGGGGGTTGTTGCATGACACGAGCATTGCAGCAACTATTACAATTGTTAGTATGAGGTTAATGTGAGTAAGGAATGGTTGCCGTGGTATCATCAATGTAGAAATTAACAGGCAAACGTCATTGTTGCCTGTCAGATTGTGCAACTGTTACCCTGATTCGCTTGATCCTTCGCTTGTCAACAGACTCGACTTTGAAAACAAATTTGTTGAACGAGATACTTTCATCCTTTTCCGGGATTTTGCCCATCAGCTCAAGCAGTAGCCCCGCCAGGGTGTCCGATTCGCCTTTCACCTGCATGAAGATTTTATCATCCACTCCAATAATCTTACAGAAATCATTCAACAGGGTTTTGCCTTCGAACACATAATTGTTGTTATCAAGCTTTGAATAAATGATATCTTCCGATTCTATATCAAACTCATCGTTTATCTCGCCAACAATTTCTTCAATCACATCTTCAAGCGTTACTATCCCCGATGTGCCGCCATATTCATCTACAACAATGGCCAGGTGGATTTTTTTTGATCTGAATTCCTGTAACAGGTCGTTGATTTTTTTGTTCTCGGGAACAAAAAATGCCTGGCGGAGCAGTTTTCTCCAATCAAAGCTATCGGGTTGATCGAGAAAAGGCAGCAGGTCTTTGATGTAAAGGATTCCTGCAATCTGATCAAATGAACCTTCATATACCGGTATGCGTGAGTAGCCTGAATCAAGGATAAAACTCAGTAGCTCGCTAAAAGGGGTTTCAATATCCACCGTTGAAACATCAATCCGGGATTTCATGATTTCTTTAACATCAATGTTTCCGAACTTGACGATGCCCTTTAATATCATTTTTTCCTCCTCAGGGGTAGTTTTTCCCGAGGTAATTTCGATGGCTTTACTTAGCTCACTCAAACTGATGTCGTGCCCTTTGCGAGCAATGCGTTTATCAATAAATGAAGTTGAGCGTACCAGCAATATAGCCAGGGGTGAAAAGACCGACGATAGTATGTGCATAAACGGTGTTACACGACGTGCATACCGTAATGAAAAATTAGCGGCCAGCACTTTAGGAACTATTTCTCCCAGGAGCAGGATGAGCGAAGTGACAACAATCACCTGGACAATAAAGGCAAGCACCGGCGATGCCGCGAGATTAAACCAGTTGAGGCTGATAAGTGTGAGGATAATAATGATTGAGACATTCACAAAATTGTTGGCGATAAGGATGGTTGCCAGCAGCTTTTTGGGAGTCTCAATCAGCTTCAACATATTTTTAGTGCGCTTGCTTTCTTTTTCCCTCAAGTCGTGAATTTCGTGAGGTGTAAGAGAAAAAAAGGCGACTTCGGCTCCTGAAATCAGGGCTGAAAAAAACAACAATACCAGCGCCCCCAGACTTAGCAAAATGAATTCGAGGCTAATGGGTTTAAGCAAAATTGTGGTGAGATGGTTTGCTAGCCAATGATATGGCTCAAGGTCAGGATCTTGCAATGCAAAATTTATTGGTTCATACGATGAAAATCGGCTGCAAAATTACGAAATTGCAAGCGATTGTCAAATAGTTCAATCTGCCCTCAGAAATGCCTGATTTCCTAATACATAGATTGGGGTTAAAATGGCAAATCGTCGTCAATGGGTGGTATAACAGGGTCGGTGGACGGCACGTCTTCGATACTGGGAGGGCTGTAACCTTCATCGCGTTTCTGGCCACCCAGCATATTCATACTCTGCCCAACGATCTCGGTGGTGTATCTTTTGTTGCCATCTTTATCGGTCCACGAGCGGTTGGTGATACGGCCTTCAACATAAATGGGGCTCCCTTTACGCAGGTATTTCTCGGCAACCTCGGCAAGTCCTCGCCAAAGCACAATGTTGTGCCATTCGGTTTGGTCAACACGGTTTCCGTCCTTGCCTTTATAAGTTTCGGTTGTAGCCATCGAAAATGTGGCAACTTTCACTCCGCCTTCGAGGGTACGCACTTCGGGGTCCTTTCCAAGGTTCCCGATCAGGATTGCTTTGTTTACTCCAGCCATGATTTTTTTGTTTTAGGTTTGAAATTATTGAGGATATACACAGACAAAAGTATAAAATATTTTGATTAAAGAGGTTAAATCTTTTTTTGATGTGCTGACATTTTGTGTTCCATGCAAATACCAGAAGGAATTATTATGCATAGACTACTATGCTTAAAGATTATTTACTATATAAAATTGAAGATGGAAAATGGAAAATGGAAAATTTTGAC
>JAUXXY010000084.1 GCA_030684735.1 Bacteroidales bacterium
GGCCTCCGGGTGTTGGAAAAACTTCACTCGGAAAATCCATCGCCAGGGCAGTGGGACGCAAATACATACGCATATCGTTAGGCGGCCTGCGCGATGAAGCTGAAATACGAGGCCATCGAAAAACATATATCGGCGCCATGCCTGGACGAATCATACAGAACCTTCGCAAAGCTAAAACTTCCAACCCGGTTTTTGTACTCGATGAAGTTGACAAGGTTGTGGGCTTAAACATAAATGGCGATCCTGCTGCTGCATTGCTCGAGGTACTCGACCCAGAACAAAACACGAACTTCCACGACAACTATCTCGATGTTGACTACGATTTGTCGCGTATTATGTTCATTGCAACAGCCAACACCATGAGTACTATACATCCTGCCTTGCGCGACCGCATGGAAGTGATAGAACTAAGTGGATACCTGATTGAAGAAAAAGTGGAAATTGCGATGCGCCACTTACTATCAAAGCAATTGAAAGAACATGGGGTGGGAAAAGGCAAACTCGTGCTAACAAGAGCTATCATGCGTAGAATAATTGAGGATTATACACGCGAATCGGGAGTGCGTTCTCTGGAGCGCTTGATTGCCAAGATAATCCGTAATCGTGCACGCTTCATCGTCTCGGGTGAGAATTTCAACCCCCGGATCTCAGCGGACGATCTGCGCGTAATACTCGGTCCTGAAATATATGATATTGAAAAAGATCTGCCGCACGATGTGGCTGGAGTGGCTACAGGCCTTGCCTGGACAGCAACAGGCGGGGAGGTTCTTTTTGTTGAAGTGAGCCTGAGTCGTGGAGCCGGAACCCTCACTCTCACCGGTAACCTCGGTGATGTGATGAAAGAGTCGGCCACCATTGCACTTGAGTATTTAAAATCGCATGCCGATATACTTGAGATCAATTCCGATGTGTTTCAAAAATGGAATGTGCATATTCATGTTCCTGAAGGAGCCACACCCAAAGACGGACCTTCTGCAGGCATCACCATTTTTACTGCTTTAGCCTCGGCATTTACTCAACGTAAAATATCACCCAATACAGCCCTGACGGGTGAAATTACATTAAGAGGCAAAATATTGCCGGTAGGAGGAATCAAGGAGAAGATGCTGGCTGCCAAGCGAGCCAAAATCAAATACATCATCCTGTCGGAAGAAAACCGGAAAAACGTGGCTGAGATACCCGCTCAATACATCGAAGGGCTTGAATTTAGCTATGTAAGTAGGATGATTGATGTGTCAAACCTCACTCTGCTGAAAGAAAAGGTAGAGAATCCCCTGATGCTGGATGTGATTTGATAGTGAGTACGTTTCAGCTGGTAGGCTGGGTAGGTACTTGAGGTATAGTTTCAGTTGCCTCAGTGTCGTCGCCTTTGGTATAGAGTACAAAGTCTCGCTGCGATTTAAAAAGGTTCACCGAAAACAGGATCAGGTTTTTGGTTTCAGCAAGAACATTCAGATAGAGTACGCTATTCTTGGTTCCTGCTTCATTACTTTTAATGCGTTTTATCTGGGCTTTACGGGCACGGTCAATGTTATCGAGCACACTGGTTTGGGCACGGAATATATCGTCTTGTTTCAAAAATTCCTGTCTTTGTATAATCCGTTGAATCAGGGTGAGCAGTTGCAGTGTTTCCTGCTGCACCTTACTGATTTCATGCTTCTGTGCCAGCAATAAACCTTTATGGTTATTGCTCACATGCACAAGACAGGGTTCTGATATGTAATTGAGGCAGTGAGCAATCTCACGAAGATAGTCGAGTACCTGAACGTAATAATGGCCTGTCTCAATAGAATCCTCGCGTAATTTATCCACTGTTTTGTGGATATTGTCTTTAAGTTTCTTGGTGTGTTTGTTAAGTTCCGTAACGTCGCCATGAACCAATTTCAATTTTTTACGATCTTCTTCAAACAATCCTTGTATGACCCTTGAATATAGCCTTGCTGAGTCGCTGAGATTTGATATAATATTTTTGGTGCATCTGTCAAGTATGTTCAGATCATCTACCACCTCAGCGATCTCTTCCTGTTTGGTTTCTTCCAATTTGCTTTGGCGGCGTTTATAGGCTCTTTGCTGTCTGATTAGTACGAATAGTGCAACAGCAATCAAAAAAAGTGTTGTGCCCATTCCACCCTTAACCATGATAAAAGCGATAATCAATGAAACGGTGAAAGCAATGATGGCAGTTACAAACCATCCACCGATTACTGAGAGCACTCCGGTAACACGATACACGGCACTCTCACGACCCCACGCGCCATCGGCAAACGATGTGCCCATGGCGACCATAAAAGTAACATAGGTAGTGCTGAGAGGGAGTTTTAGGGAAGTTCCCATTGCGATTAAAATACTGGCAACCACAAGATTAACCGAGGCCCTAAGCATGTCGAACGACACACCTTTTGCCAGTGCACGCTGCCTGGAATTCAGACTGGCCCTTTGATCCATACGATGTTCGATGATTTTGCCGATTTGTGCAGGGATGGTCTTCGTAATTGAATTTCCGAAATTAATTACCAAGCGAACTATGTTTCTTGATAGAGAGGTAGATCCAAAACGTTCAACACCCTCATCCTGTCGGGCAAGGCCCACTTCGGTGTCAATCACTGTACGTGCTTTACGCGAAAAGATCAATGTAACCGACATCACTACACCTGCAAGCAACAACAAATAGGTTGGTGTGAATATGGGTTTAGTTAGTGCTCCCATAAGAAATTGATTTGGATCAGAAGCCGGATCAGCAGAAAATATTCTGAAGGATTCAAATCCGGCCAGCGGCACGCCGATGAAATTCACCAGGTCGTTACCCGCAAAAGCCATAGCCAGGGCAAAAGTTCCGATCAAAACAGTGATTCTCAATACATCGGTTCGGAAAGCCCAAATGAGGAACTGAAAAAGAATTGTCCAAATAGCCATACTTACCATTAGAATCCAATAAGCATTGCTCTCGATGTATTTGACTATATCGGGGCTGATAAAAGAAGCCCCACGGGCACCTTTGATCACCATGAAATAAGTGATGGCGGTAATGGCAAAACCAGCCCAAACCCCGCCCAAGTATTTGAGCTTGGGTTTGAAATTAAAAGTAAACAGCAATCGGCTGATAAACTGTACAATAGCTCCTACAGTAAAAGCAATGACAACAGAAAGCAGGATGCCTGAAATAATACCAAGCGCTTTTGATGAATTGATGTAGGTGCCGATGTCTTGTGGGTTGTCAATGGTTGCAAAAATCTTGACTAAAGCCACAGCTACGGCTGCCCCAAGCAATTCGAATATTATGGAAACAGTAGTTGATGTTGGCAATCCAAAGCTGCTGAAGGTATCGAGCAATAATATATCGGTGATCATCACAGCCACAAAAATGATCATGATTTCCCTGAAATGAAACTGATCCGGATGAAATATTCCGCTACGGGCAATCTCCATCATCCCGCTCGAGAAGGTGGTTCCGGCCATGATGCCAAGAATGGCAACAATCATGATCACATAGAAGGGAGCAGCCTTAGAACCAATGGCAGAATTCAGAAAGTTTACGGCATCATTGCATACACCTACAACCAAGTCGGAAATGGCCAGTATGAAGAGTAGGATGACAAATAGGATGTATATTTGATCCATCGAAGGATGTTGTCAATTAGTGGTCAAAAGTAAACATATTAAAATGGCACAAAAAAATCCAATTTTAAGTTTTTGTTAAGTTTTTTCTGTATCACTATCAAACCTTTTCAGTAAGTGCTTCATTGATATTCAGAGTAAGATCTCCAATTTTCTCGCACAAGGCAACAAATTCAGCAAAATATTTGGCAGTATTGTAGGCTATGGTCTTATCCTGTATTTTTTCATTATTACCCGCAACCAATACATTGCGAAGGATATCTATCTTCGACTCCAACTCAAGCACCTCGGACATATCAGGCGATTCTTCTAATTTCTCAATGTTGCGGTTCGTAAGTGAAAGCGAAGCAATTAGAAGTGAAAACATTTCGCCGAGTTCGTCGCGCATTTCTTGAGTGAACCATGCTTTTTCCTTGTTTTTATTGTCAATCAAAGTGGACATTTTCATGCATACATCATTGATATTTTCTAGATTATCAATGACTTTTAGCATTGAGTACACATTTTTCGAGCTTTCGCGGCTCAACTCCGACTCAGATAAATGGGTGAGATATGCCTCAATTTCATCTTCCATATTATCCGAAATGTCTTCATACTTATGTACCTGTTTGAGGAGCTTGTCATACTTACTCGGTTCTTTCTCGACCAGCAATTGGGGTATAAACTCAAACATGACTGCAGTGCGCAAACCATATGCATTTATAAGTTTCCGAGCTTGCAGCAAGGTGAGTTCAGAAGTAGAAATAAGAGAGCGCAAATGTTTGAGCGAATAATACTCTTTTTTTGTGCGCGAAGGAATCAGCAATTCCGTAACTTTGATGATTTGGGGAACAAAGAAGATCAGCAAGGTGGCATTCAGTACATTGAACAGGGAATGATAAAGCGATAAAGCAACAGGGATTGTAGCAATATTGTATGATGGCGATAAACCTTCGATTTTTAATGTAAGCCAATCAATGCCGACAATAGAATATTTGAAGAAAGATAATCCCCAAATGACACCAATCAAATTGAATAACAAATGTGCGAGTGCAGCTCGTTTGGCGCTGCGATTGGCCACCAGCGATGCAATAATAGCGGTTGAAGAAGTGCCCAAATTCATCCCAAGGATCATGGCAATAGATAGCTCCAATCCTATCCATCCGTTGTGGCACATTACAAGTATCAAGGCAAATGAAGCACTGGATGATTGGATGATAATGGTAAGTATAATACCTGCTATGGCAAACAGCAGAATGGATATGAAATCCAGGTTAGTAAAACGACTTAGCTCACTAAGCAACAAGCTGCTCGTTTCAGGTGTAGGGATATTTTGTTTAAGAAGCTCAAGGCCTAAAAAA
>JAUXXY010000090.1 GCA_030684735.1 Bacteroidales bacterium
ACGAAGTATGCTGAGCATGATTTCTTCCCTGAAACGAGTTTCAGGGAAAGCTTTTAGCACATTTTTAAAGGCAGTAATGGCTGCAGTATAGTTCTCCATCTTGAAATAAAGCCGCGCAATTTCCATGTCTTTCAGCTCAAGTTTTGCCCTAAGGTTATCAATCAGGCGATTGCACTCTTCAATTCGCCCGCTTTGCGGATACATGTTAATAAAAAGCTGTAGTTCTTTGATGGCTTCATTGGTGTTTGTCTGATCAAGAGAATGCTTCGGTGAATCAAGATATTGACAGTAGGCACTCATAAAGGCACACTCCTCGGCAAATTGGCTTCTTGGGAATGTTTTAGCAAAACGCTTGAAATAGAAACTCCCAAGCACATAATCGCGCTGATGATAATGGGCATAGGCATAGTAGTAGGAAAGCCTTTCAGCTCTGTCGGTGCCCCTGTAAAATGGCAAGAGCTGATCGAAAAGTTGCAGAGCCCTATAATAGTCGGTCTGTTCGTAAAATACCATCGCCATCTGGTATTTTTCTTCGTAATCGGTGCTTTTCACCAAACGTTGATATTTGCTGCAGGATGAAACTGTAAGGAGCAAAACCAACGCAATAAAAACGTTTTTTCTAAACATGCGGCAAAATTAGTAATTTTCTGATTATACCCGCTATCAAACGACCTCGGTTCACGATTATTTTATTTTGAATTTTGCCTGAATCCGTGAACAGATTTTTGTACAGTACGTCATTGAGAAGAAACGAAGCGACTGAAGCAATCTCTTTCATCAACAGAGATTCCCTCAATGCGTTCGGAATGACGGATTCGCTTCACGGATTCACGGTTTGGATAAATTAAAGTGCTTTTGCCGTTATATCAAAATTCCCGTCCTTGTGCAAAATTAATAAGCCATAATCATGCAAATGCAAGACTAAAACACCAACCACCAGCAAGTGAATGAAAAAAAATCTGTATTTAGAAAAAGCTGTTGCGATCCTACTTATTTCATTATCTCAAATTTCCTAATCAGCCGGCCTCTGTCCGATTCGATCATGAGTAAATACAATCCCGCATCCAGATGGCTGAGGTTGAGTTGATGCCGCTGATTGTTCACTGTTTCCCGATGTATGGTTTGCCCGATCAGGTTCAACACCCTAAGTTCTTTCATTAGATTTTGACTCTCAAGGATGAGCATCCCATCTCTTAATGGGCTGGGAAACATTCTGAATGTTTGATCCTGTGACAGCTCAGGCACTCCAATCCCTTGAATTTTGCAACTGATAATTGCAGCCCAACCGGATTTGGTTTGAGTGTTGTCAGAATAAAAGTGGAAAGTAAGAGCACCGCTGGTGTTGGTTGCAATGACAGTTCCTGGTGTTTGTGTGCCACAATAGGTGCCGATAAGCGGAGCCGTTGTGGATAAACCATCGTAGATTTTCAGTCGGTCATAAATGCAACTGATGTGCGATTCAATGTCAAAATGCGTGAAAACGACCTGGATCATTGCGTTGGGAGCATCTGGCAAAAACGTCAGGATATAATTTTCATTATTCTGGTAATTGCCGGCTAAGCCGCCGGAGTCTGTAAAACTTCCGGCGCAGGTAGTTACAGTACCATTGGACATCTGGAAATTCAGGCCAACCAACACATAATTATTCAAGGTGTTGGTGTGCGAGTTGGTGCCATCGCCGACAGTAAGGCTAACATCATATGCACCCTGGGTGTGGTAAGTTACTTGTGGATTTGGTAAGGTAGATGTGGCAGGCGTTCCTCCTTCGAAAGTCCAAAGCCAGTTGGTTGCGTTGCCGCATGAAGCATTGCTAAAGGTTACCGTTCCACCGATTTCGATACTGGGTGTTGATGAGGTAAATGCCGACTGCAAGCTCAATGGACTTAGCTGCACAGTTTTGAATGTTGTTTGTCTTTTTGCGATCGTAACTGTGTAAGTAGCTGGTTCGTAGCAAGGTGCTGAAAAAGTCACCTGGTAGGTTGCGGCTGCCAGGTATCTGAAGTAGCTTCCATATTCTGGATGTGAAAAAACATGGCTGTTATTATTATCATACCCCTCAATAACTACTTTAGCATACATTGGTTGCCCTGTCACAGCATCGAAAACCTTCCCTCGCAGGCCATAGAGGGCTTGCTCCATATAGTTGAGAAGTGAGCGATAATTATAGTTCCACAAAGCGGGTAGCTGAGCCGCCGGCAACAGCTTTATATTTGAGAGCTCGAGGGTGAATTCCCGGCAGTTTTGAAAATAATTCATATAGTCCTGACGGCCACCAGTGATGACATACCATGCAGCACCATTGGTAATTCCATTGTTTTGATAAGTGAGGTAGCTTGATGGGCTATAAATGTGCGCCGTATCGGCATATTCGCGGCAAACGTTAATCCACCAGCCATCGTCGGCTGCGAGCTGTGTCCAGGTATCCCAGGGGTAATTGCAAACTTCGGCTCCTCCATGCATATTGGCTCCCATCGTGAAATGTTGCCCATCGGCAAGTGCCATAAAAGCGAGGGTTTCGGGTTGCCAGGCATTGCCATCAGGGTGCTGCCCTGCCCTGGGGTCGGGATAGTTTCGATTCAAATCAACATTGTTCGCGTTGTTGCGCACAGCTCCATTCACAGTGCTATCTACCGCCTTATAAGTGCCATCGGGGTTGGCGAGAGGAAATATCCAGATATCAATGCTATCAACAAGTCGCCTGATCCTGGGATTTGTGTTATATTCAACCAATAAAGTGTTTATCAACCTCAGGCTAAGGATGTATCCGGTGGTTTCATCACCGTGCATGGATGATGAATACAAAAACTGGGGTTTATTGGCCTGGTTTACAACGTTTGACGAAACCCGTGCACCCAACAATTTACGGCCGCTGGCAAGGGTGCCTATATTAACAATATTGCATAAGCCAGGATAGTCGGCCTGAAATTGGTTCATCATGCTTTCGTAAGCATTGTATGTTGGATAAAAATCCCATTCAGTGATTTCTTCAACAATCACATTATCTGTCATGTAAGCTTCAAAGCCCTCATTGGGCGATGGTATTACCTGGAAAGGAATATTGTATTTCAGGAAATTTTCGAACTCGGCAGGGTTTGCCACCGCTGTAACCGATAGTCCATCCACACGATCAATCGAAACAATGCTCCCGAGCATATTAATTTGATCCTTTGATTGTCCCTCGAAACAGAAATAGCGTTCGCTACGGCCATTGAAAATTTCTTCGATGCTGTTTTGGGTGTAAGCCGAAAATGCAAAAAAGTTAATAAAAAACAGGAGTGTAATTACTACACGGTAATTATTTGATTTCATAGTTCTTGAGTTCCTTAACAGGAGCCAAAAATATTGTTTAGCTTTAGCCTGTTAGTGTTTTGATTTGAGCGCTAAGTTTGATATAGACTTCCTTATTCACCTTTACCACCGGTAAACGGAGATTATTTGGCGCCAAACCCATAATTTCGAGGGCTGCTTTGATACCGGCAGGGCTTCCATCGACGAAAAGGGTTTCGATGAAATCGCTTAGCTGGTAATGTATTTGACGGGCTTTGGCGAAATCTCCTTTAAGCCCCAACCTAACCATTTCGGAGAACTGAAGCGGAAAAGCGTTGGCTACTACCGAGATTACACCATCGGCGCCAAGCGCCAGTAAAGGCAATGTAAGTATGTCGTCGCCGGAAATAACAAGGAAATTCTTGGGTTTGTTCTTGATAATCTGCATACATTGCGTCAGGTTACCCGAAGCTTCCTTAATGCCTATGATATTTTCGAAATCATGGGCAAGTTTCAAGGTGGTTTCGGCTGAGATATTAACACTTGTACGACCGGGTACATTATATATAATGATAGGAACAGGACAGGCTGTAGCAATGTGCTTGTAATGGTAGTATATGCCTAGCTGCTGGGGCTTATTATAGTACGGAGCAACCGAAAGGATGGCATCCACTCCCTCGAAGCTCTTCGAGGTGATGGAATCAACAATGTCCTGCGTGTTATTGCCACCAATCCCTACCACCAGCGGCACACGGTGGTTGATTGTTTCGATTGTAAAATTCAGTAGTGCATTTTTTTCGTCTTTCGATAGGGTGGCCGATTCTCCAGTAGTACCCATCAATACAATGTATTCAACCTTGTTGGAGATAGTGTGTTCAATCATCCTTTCCATCGCTCCATGATCAATGGTGCCGTGTTTGTGAAAAGGAGTGATAATGGCCACTCCTGTACCTTTAAATTTTTTCTCCATGATTGGGTGCATTGATGATTTTCAGGTAGTGCATAATATATTGTGCGAGCAACTCAACGCTATCGGTTTGACTTGCGATCATGAAATCATAAAAAGGTTGTTTGATGTCCGATTGCATCCCGATGCGAATTTTTGCCCTTGATATCGCTGAGAGGTAAATGAAAGGATAAAAATCCATGATGGTGAAATCAATCATGTAATCCACATCCAATTCGGAAAGTCGCTCGATAACTATTTCTGAAGGCATGCGGAACCAATTCAAATCTTTTTGCTCGATGATAAGCCGGTTTACCGCCGGATCAGCCAAAGGTTGTTTGTCATTATCAGGCACAAAGATAATTTCATAAACATTCTTCTGATCAGACCTTAATGACCGGGTAATTCTCTTGACCAGATCAATGTCTTCTTTCCGGTAAGCTGTAAATAGCAGGGCAAACGAACGGGCTTCTGTATACCCGAGCAAATGCTTTATGCGGGTGATTTTGGCTGAGCTACGCCTAAGAACATAGTAGGCGTATTTTTCCTTGATTTTCTCAATTATCTTCAAGGCGGGGTTTTTTTAAGGATATGAGCTGTAAAATTACACAAGTATTCATATATCTGCCATGATGCAGTGATTTTTTTAATGATCCTGACTTTTATCAACCTTTTTCAGATGAAGCAGGTTCATGGCATTGCTGCCAATGCCTGATATTCCGTTTTGTACAAATCTGAGTACCTGATCGTAATAAAGCACAACAACCGGTGCTGATTCCATAATCAAAGAATCCATTTCACGATAGAGCCGATACCGAAGGCTGTCGTTTGTCTGGATCAATGATTCCTGGTAAAGCTTATCGAAGATTACTGAGGTGAAATGCGTATAATTTGGCCCGGCAGGGGTAAAATTCGGACTATAAAACAATGATAAATAGTTTTCAGTATCTGGGTAATCGGCGATCCAGGAAGCCCTGAAAAATGGAACTTTCCCTTGGGCAATCATCTCACGCAGGGTGGCTGGTGGACTCACTTCAATTTTAATTCTTATTCCAATTTCATTGAGCTGATGCTGAAAATAACGTGTAAGATCAAGGTAGCTTGCATTGGTTGCGATGGTTATTTCAGGAAGTCCACGCCCTTCGGGATAACCTGCCAGGGCAATCAACTGACGGGCTTTGTCAGGATCATAGTGATAACCAAAATCCCCTGTGCTGTCGAACGACGGAAGCCCCGGTGGTACAAAACCATAAATGCCAGGAGTCCCTATGTTGTTTCGCAAGTAGCGCATCATCTTAACCCTGTCGAACCCCATATTGATGGCCTGCCTTATTTCTTTGATCAACAGGGGGTTGTCAGGACTTGCCGACTTGGCAGGGTTTATCTGGAAAGCAAGGTATTCGGTGTTGAGATAAGGCTGAGTGATCATTTTAACACGATCAGTATAGCGTGGGTTAAGTTGGCCACTACGTGTAATCAGCTCGTCTTTATAGCTGGCGTCAATACCCGACATAAAGTCAAGGTTTCCTTTGATGAATTCAAGAAAAGCAGTTTGCTTGTCCACAATGAAAGTGATGGCCACTGCATCGAGTAAAGGAAGCGGTTGACCATCAAGCTTTTCAAAGTAGTTTTCATTTTTCACCATCACCATTTTCATCCCCTCTATCCACATCTTGAGCTTGAACGGCCCAGTTCCCACAGGGTTTCGTCTGAATTCGGGTCCGTAATACTCCACAGCTTCATGAGGAACCACTGAACAATATTGCATGCTAAGCAAACCCATGAAAGCCGGAAATGGTTTTTGGAGTGTGATGGTCAACATAGTATCGTTAACGGCAATAAAATCAGGTTTTCCGTTCAGGCACCTAACATTTCGGAACACCCACGCTCCAGGTGATATAAGCGTAGGATCGGTAATCCGGAAAAAGCTAAAAATAAAATCACCTACAGTAACTTTACGGCCTTTCCCATTTACAAAACACTCTGAATCATGAAAATAAACATCATTTCTTAATAAGAAAGTGTATGAGAGGCCGTCGGCAGAGACCATAAAATCCTTGGCTATACAGGGCGCAACTTCGAGATTATCAGTTAGTTGAACCAAACCATTAAACAATTGGTTTACTCCCCAGATATTGGCTTGGCTGCGAGCAAAAGCCGGATCGAGGGAGGTAATATTGGACGATTCGTTGTAACGAAAGATTTTTTTGCTATCACCATCCCGATACCCGGGTGTGCATGCAACAGTAAACAGCCAACCCATCAAAGGGGCAAACCGCAGGAGTCGCCAATACTGTGGTCTGATGAAAGGATGATAAAATGCCTGCATGTGGCAAAACTACAATAAATCAGGATGCATCTTTTTGTTATTGATTGCTCAAATCGGGATTTTCAGAATCTACCCCAAAGCAGGAATGCCAGATTTGCCACTTCAGCATTCTGCACAAATGGCCCCCTAACCGGATCGAACTCATCCAGGAATATTGAGATCATATCGCTTCCCTTGCCGCGCAGGAACAAAGGCACCAAGCTGTTGGTGTGGTCAATGCTATGCCATTGTAACCCCGGTAATATGCCTTTGCCTTTATTGACTATTGGTGTCAGTAGGTTATTGCCATCAGCCGGCCCCCAAAGCATACCGGTTTCATGATCGGCGGTGATGATGATGAGGGTTTCATCCCAGTTACTGTTTTTTTCGATCCATTTTACGGCAGCTTCGATACTGCTCACAAAGTCATCCATTTCTTCAATCATCCTGCCCGAATGGTTATCGTGGGAAGCCCAATCTATAGCACCACCTTCAACCATCAGGAAAAACCCTTTCTCATTTTGATTCAACACATTCAGTGCTCCGAGGGTCATCTGTTCCAGGGTTGGCACTCCGGACACACGGGGCTGTTTGAAAGGTTCTGTTTGCAAACTGCCGCTTCGACCCTGCTGCAGTGTTGAGTGCACACGTGGTAGGCCTAACACCCTCTTAGGTATATTTATACCTGCAGAAAGTGCTGCAAAGTTTGCGCTATCCGAGATAAAAGTCCAGGGATCGGGTACGCCATCACCATTGATATCACCTACGTTAAATCTCTCTTTCTTTATCAAGAAGGTTGTGGAATTGGGTTTGGTGCGAAGTTGGTTCCATAACTCTTTTCCTCCAACATATTTGTAGTCTTGTGCCAATGGTTCACCGCTGTTGTCATAATCAGGATTGCCGGCACCCATTATCACATCAAGCTGGCTTTTCAGGATCATGCTTTGGGCGATTTGCGCATAGTTATTGCGGTGCAGGTTATGCGTGGTAAAACTGGCAGGTGTGGCATGGGTGAATTGGACACTGGAAACCACCCCGGCAGCTTTGCCTAATTGTTTGGCATATTGAGAGAGGTGCAACAAGGTGTCGCCATAAATGCCCATGCCAATAGAGCCCCTATAGGTTTTTAACCCTGTTGAAAGCGTCGTGCCCCCGGCACCGGAGTCGGTATGGTCTTTTTCTAAATAACCTTTTTCATTCCAGGCTGCATGTGGATTGTAGCCCTGTGCCCACTCGGGCTGGTTGCCAACCTTCAGCATTGCGGGATAGGTTGCCTGGGCAAAGCGTGACCAATTTTTACCTTGGAAAACAAATTTGCCGGTGTCGCCGTGGAGATATATACTTGCCACATCAATGTGGTTGAAACCCATACCATCTCCGACAAAAATAATAATGTTTTTTGGAGTTTTCTTTTCTGCTGGCTCAGGAGGGCAAGTTGTTGAAAGAAAAAACAGAGATGAAATCAAAATGAGGAATGAAACAATTTTTCTCATAACGCTACAAGTTAATACTGCTGCAAATAAACAACATCCTTATGGAAAATGTTGAGTGACTGCCAAAATTTTAATAAAAGCCTATGAACCTACAATTAATGGCGATGGCCATAGTAGACTTTATAACATTAAATGTGTCTTGATAATCCACCGGGTGACGGCTAAAAATCGTAATTTTGTACCGAAAACAACATTCATAGCCAGGAGTTTCTATATATGAAATTCAATCCGGAAAAGTGTAGCATCAGGGATCAACGTATGAAACCATTCATTGATCCTGATGAAATATGGAACCATATCATCAACACCATTCCAACCCGCGATCGCGTTCGGGAAGTTATAGCCAAATCGCTTGACAAACAACGGCTTACACTTGAAGAAACAGCGGTATTGATCAATGCCACCGATCCCGATCTAGTTGAGGAAATCAAGCAAGGTGCGCGCACCTTGAAAGAAAAAGTGTATGGCAATCGCATCGTGTTGTTTGCCCCGCTTTATGTAGGAAATAAATGCACAAACAATTGTCAGTACTGTGGCTATAGGGTTACGAACAAAAAAGTGATGCGTAGCACCCTCGATGATGAGCAATTGGTTCGAGAGGTTGAAGCGCTTGAAGAGAATGGCCAGAAACGGCTGATACTCGTTTATGGCGAGCACCCCGAATATTCACCCGAATTCATAGCCCATACTGTTCAGGTTGTTTATGGTGTAAGAAAAGGCCCGGGGGAAATTCGCAGGGTTAATATCAATGCAGCACCACTGGATATTGACGGTTTCCGCACTGTGAAAGACTCAGGTATTGGAACCTACCAGGTGTTTCAAGAAACCTACCATCCCGAAACCTACGCCCGTTATCATCTTGGCGGGGTGAAGCGTAATTTTGACTGGCGGCTCACCTCACTCGACCGGGCGCAGGAAGCCGGTTTAGACGATGTTGGAATAGGGGCTTTGTTTGGGCTATACGATTGGCGATACGAAGTGTTAGGCCTTGTGCGACACACCAATCACCTCGAAGCCTGCTATAATGTGGGGCCTCATACAATTTCGTTCCCTCGTATTCAGAATGCATCAGCGCTTAATATCAGCAACCAATACATGGTAAGCGATGATGATTTTATTAAGCTGGTGGCAATCCTCAGACTGGCCGTACCCTACACAGGTATGATACTCACCGCCCGTGAACCGGCGCTGGTACGTCGCGAAGTGATGCGTTTTGGGGTATCGCAGATTGACGGCGGTACCAAGATCGAAATCGGCAGCTATACTGCTTCAACCCACGATCAAGATCTCGATCGGGAGCAGTTCCAGATCAATGATACCCGCTCGCTAAATGAAATCATTGACGAGTTGTTGGAGCAGGGCTATCTTCCGTCCTTCTGCACTGCATGCTATCGCCTTGGGCGAACAGGGGAGCATTTCATGGAGTTCTCGGTACCGGGGTTCATCAAACGTTTTTGCTCTCCCAACGCAATTCTCACACTTGCCGAATACCTTGTTGATTATGCGCCGGAATCTACGCAGATTAAAGGTTGGGAGGTTGTTGAGAAAAACATCACAGAACTTGAAGGTGAGCGTGCCGGGTTCACACTGGAATTACGCACCCGCATCGAAAGAATAAAGAACGGGGAACGTGATTTGTATTTTTAACAACATTAATTGCAGCTAATCAATCAGCGATGAAAAAGATAATGATCATTGGCCTTCTCATCACCGACCGCATTAAAGAAAGCGGCCGTACACAGAAAGTACTAAGCCAGTATGCCCACATCATCCGTGCGAGGCTTGGTTTTCATGAAGTGAGTGAAGATGTTTGCAGTCGCGTTGGGGTTATTTTGTTACAATTAGCAGGCAGGAAAGAAGAATGGGATAATTTGGTCGCAGCGCTTGAAGCCATTGGTGGAGTGGAGGTTAGAACCATGAATTTTGAAATATGATTTTTCTCTGAAACCTTAAACTTCTGAATATGAAAGAACTGAGAATTTTAGGACTCTTCCTGTCCGATCGCCTTGAGGAAGCTCACAAGGTGCAAGGTATCCTGACTAAATTTGGTTGCAACATAAAAACCCGACTCGGATTGCATGAGGTGCTGGACGGCACGTGCAGCACAAGTGGTTTAATCATTCTTGAGCTTACCGGCAACACCGTAGAGCTGATGAAATTAGAAAATGAGCTGCTGAAACTGGATGGCCTTCAGGTTAAAAAAATGATATTCAGCGTTTAAGCGGTCACAAATCTTCTTACCTTAATATGTGTATGGCACCTTTATAGGTATCGGTCTTAAATAACCCGTGTGTATTCAGTGCATAAAAATATACCCCGTCAGCCAGGTTGCCCCCATCCCAATCGTTCTTATAATTATCGTTTGAGTACACCTTTCTCCCCCAACGGTTGAAGACGGCCAACTCCAGCTTAATAAATTCATAAGTGACGTCTTTGTCTTTATTATCATCGAGTACAATCCTGAAAACATCATTGGCCCCGTCGCCATTGGGTGTAAAAATATTGGGCACAAAAATCTTGGCTTCCTTGATCACCAGCGTGTGTGTGATGGTGGTATCACAGCCATATTCATTGGTAATGGTTAGCGAAACACTATATGGTTTTTCAGGCCCAAAATCTTTAACATATTGTTTTACTCCGTCATATAAATGAATTATGCTATTTGAAGTGGTTGAAATTGAATCACCATCGCCAAAACGCCACAAGTATTTTGTAATAAAAGGGGTAGATTTGTTTTCGGCGGTGAAAGTTACCTCAGGGTTAGAAATGAAAACTGTGTCGGGTTTCGCTTGAATCTCAACCTGGTTCAACTTGCGTGTTTTAACATAGAAAGAAGTATCCTTGACACAGGAATTATTGTCGGTGATGCGCAGGGTGTACCTGAAGCCGGTAGCCAGATTGCGGGCAATGCTATCGCTCAGTACCTGTATAGGACTCCCGATCCATTGATAAATATAGGGAGGTGCCCCTCCCCTGACAGAGGCTATTATGCTTGCAGCAAAACTGCCCGGGCATACTTCGGCGGGGAGTTGCTGCAGGGAAATAATAATACGGGGGAAAATATCAATGCTGCCGCCTGTAAAGGATGCTGGCAGTGGATTGGCATTAAGAAAGTAAGCACTTTGCGAAAGATCCCATTCCAGGTTACTGGTATTCAACCCTGTCATGAAGGTGAATTCAATCAAACTTCCATCCTCAAAACTCAGCGCCCCGCCTGAGCGCAGTATCATAATGATCCTGCCTTGTTGATGTTGAATATTGAAGCGTGCCCCCAACAAGTAGGGATGCAAATAGCTGTACCCACTATAGGTAAGAGCAGCAGCGTTATAGGTAAAAACCAATTGAAACGAATCAACGCTGGTAAGATTCTGGTAAGTGATGGGAATGCTCACACTCAGGCCCGGGCAAACCTGTTTGTTAGGCAATCCCGTAACAATTTGGGAATAAGCAACTTGGTGATTACAACACCAGGCAACAAGCATAATAAAAAAGTATCGAAAAAATCTTAATGACATGCAACAGGTTCGTGGTAAATTGATCAGCCGGCGAAAATAGATAAATTTCATGGATGATATTTCACGCAAACGCTTTTATGACCGTTTTCGTATTCATTAGTAAAACGGATTTGAGGAAATATACATATTTAGTATCACCTGATCAGGAGGGCGAAAGTTCATTAGCTCCAGAAAGGATTGATGACTCCCCGCCCGCGAATGAGCGAATAAACTGATAAAAGTGCCCATGAAACAAGCAGGTTCAGTGCAGAAATACAAAATGCATACATAAACAAAGCGGTGACAAAACCTGTAAATCTGCCGAGCGATGCCATATAAGTTTGCAAGCTGAAATGATCGAAAAACGATGCCACTTGCATATTGGGCGAAACTGCCTGGAAAACCATAACCACCAGGTTGATAAAAAAGACAAAAAGAGCCAGGATTAGGAACCCACCTAAGGCACTTTTCAGGTCCGATGGGCTAAGCTCCATGTGCGAAGCTACCGACATGGAAATGTATATAAATAGCCAAAATTTCCAGTTGCCGAAGTTATTGGGGTCGGTGATGGCTCCCAGGATTATCGTTATGGAGCTCCAGGCTGATTGAAATATCAACTGCCAGTTCGAAAATCCGGCATTATTAATTGCTGAACCGTGCTTCTCGATCTCGGTAAAGACGTTTTTAATGCCCGGAATCAGCAGATACATGGTCGCATAAAGTACAGCAGAGCCCAGCATGATGGGGCCTACACCAATGAAAAAGTTACCTATCCGTTGGTAAAGGTTTTTTTTGTTGTAGCTGTGCTTCACATAACCGAGGCTGCCATCCGTGGGGTTGGGGTCGAACAGCTTGATCTTCTCGATTTTATGCAGAAAAAGCAGGCAGAACAAGGCATGTCCCAACTCGTGTACCGGAGTGCCTATCCATCCTGTTAATATGATATCGAGCGTTGTGCCGGCCGAGTTCACATACACCCTGCGGGTGCTGCGCGCCAGGAAATACAGGATCAGCCCAAAAATAAAAAAGACTCCGAAAACGCTAACAAGCTGACCAACTGTTACTAATGTAACTGATTTTAAGAATTCGAGTAGGATT
>JAUXXY010000126.1 GCA_030684735.1 Bacteroidales bacterium
ATCGGAACCGCTGAGCGTGGTCGTAACCACTCCCGAAGGGTCAGCGCCTACGTTTTTGAGGGTAACGTTGAGGCTGATGGTTTCGCCATAATCAGCCAGGCCGTTGTTATTGCCGCTGGCATCATTAATGGTATAGTCATGTAACATAATATATGGGCCTACTGCAGGAACTACCTCCACATTCTGTATGTAAGTAACCCGGTTGTAGGCAAACACAGCAACAGTCATTAATCCTGGTTCGTTCAGGACAGGAATATTTATAGTAGCACTGCCTCCGTTGATATATCCAGTACCCAGAATGTCGCCATTTATGGTAAGCGAAACAATGGCACCCTCAGCATCAGCATTCACTGTGAATGCAGTCCAGCCAAGGAATGCAGTCGGAAGATGCGAAATATTCATTACTATAGGGTTGGCAGTACGCATTGTGAGCGAAGGGTCGCCGAAGAGAATCCAGGTATCGTGTGTTGTTCTTCCCGATGAGCCATGCAGGTCTATCATCTTCATACTGCCGTTAGTGGAATTACCTCCAAGGGTACGCTTGATATTATTGAGGTATCCTTCAACAAGAATGGTCACCATTTCGTCTTGCCCTGTCATGGGTGGTTGCCATGGTTGTGATATCCACGAGAACTTACCGCCTACAGCGCCGGTGGGCTCACCTGAGGTATTATGGGTGGCGCGCATCCAATATTCAGCAAAACAAATGGTACTGCCTGTAAAGTTTCCTACGTCGCATGCTACCGACCAAACAACCGGTAGTTTATTGGAATTAACGAGAGCATTTACGTGTGAATTACTGTATCCGGCGACACTCCAACCTGAAATAGAACCATGATTGCAGTAGTTGAGGATACCGACACCTTCATTTAGTCTTTGCGAAACCAATGTTGCACTGGTATTGGGTGTGTTTGGTACACTACCATCATATTCACGATAAACTGTGGCATACGTATAATTGAGCAGGCTATCGCGGATATAATCCATATGCACATAGTCAGCTTCTCCGCCATTGTGGCCGCCACCAGCTCCCTCGTTGCGAGCCATACCAAGCCCCACGTTGAGCCATATAGCGGTTTGATCAATATCGCGTTCGTAATGGATTACTTTTTGAACATGGGTTTCAACATGCGCCACTGTTTCAGCCGAAAATCTTCCTACAAATACTTCGTTGTAAGAGTCGCTTCCTGTCAGGTAGCCATAGAAATAATCCGAATAGCCCCCCGACATGGATTGACTGGGAACATGCTGATGGTCGCCAACAAGCAACAAATGAGTCAGGCCATTGGTATTGTAATAATTAGTTACAAAATTTTTGATGGCGGTGGGGGTAGTCCCGATGGTTGCTACATCAACTATTTCGGTCGGACGGCCGATGGTTTTCTTCCAGTGCACAAAAGGTTGCATGGCTTGCATAAATGGCCCATGGCAGATAATCAGTAGTTTACCCTCTTCGCTCAACGCCGGATATCGGGTTTGTGGATAATTGATAAAGTGATTTTGGTACAAATGCTTAAACTCGCTATCCATTTTATCAGGGGAATTTGTGCGAATAAATTGGTTTGCTCCACCCAAGCCATCATTATACATTTCGATGGTAAGTTCGTGAAAAACACGCAAGGTCTTGACAAGCGGATTATAGCTGAAAGGATAGATCATCACGGTTTGCCCACGAAAATCTCTTAGGATATATGGCTCCTGGAGGTCTGACCGCATGGCGGGATAAAAAGTATCCAGGTTATAAACCTCATCATAGGTATAAGCAACTGAATCGGGATTAATTTTCCTTGAGAAATTGCCTTTCGAAGGAGCAATCTCGATGTTGTAGAAATCAGTATATTCAGACTCAAGTATCCTAACCTTCATCAGTGCCAAGCCGGGAATGATTGCTGAAACACCATATTGTGGAACATCAGGGAACCCTGCTTCAAGCATTGAAACCATCTTAGGGACACTGATGATAACTGCATCGCCCCTGGGCGTATCAACCGGGGTCATAAAAAACCCTGAAACAGCGAAGCGGATTTTAATGCTTTCATCACTTGAAGAAAGCAGTTTTTGTTGTACGGCAATCGGCAGGTTAGAGCTGATCGCTGTCCAGGTTTGGGCCATCAAACCTATGGCCAACAGAATAAACAAGGTACAAAGAGTAATGATCTTTTTCATAAGCAAAATTGCAAAGAGGCTATGCAAAAGGTTTCTTTATAATTCCCATTGGCATAGCCTCAATTGGTTAATAATTATTATTGAATAACAATCTTTTTAACAATTACATCGTTGAGTGTGTTCAAGCGTAAATAATAAATGCCTTTGGCAAAATTGTCTAAGTTGATCTGCTGTGTCAGTGTACCTTCAACCTTGCCAACGCTTCGTCCAAGCATAACCTGCCCATGATGATTCAGGAATGAGTATGCGAGCGATTCTGCCTGGCCTTTCACTACTATGTTCAAAACACTTCGTGCCGGGTTGGGATACACTGTAATGCTTAGGTCCTTGCTTAAGTCTTCAACGAAGGTGCAAGCATCAAAAGTTACCGTGATAGATGCCTGCGTCTGACACCCATTTATATCGGTAGCTATTACTGAATACGTGCGGGATCCTACCCCAATACCGGTTGAATTAACCGTGATGACTGGAGTGGTTTGCCCACCAGGGCTCCAGAGATAACTCTGACCGTTCGGAATGCTTGCATTCAGCACCAATGTATGATTTAGACAGATCGTTGTATCTGCGCCAAGATTGATTGAAGATGCCTGATTAATCACAAGCTGCACCTGGCCGGTAACTTGCGTTGTCCCATCATTCACCGACACGGTGTAAACGGTGGTCTTATTCGGCGAAGCTACCGGGTTGGCTATGGCGGGATTGCTCAATCCATCGGTGGGTGTCCAGGAATAGGTATAGTTTCCGCTACCTCCCATCGCATTGGATTTGAGCAGCGAAAAATCATTTTTACAAATTGCCGATGGGGAGGCTGAGGGAGCAGCAGCAAGGTTCCCTGCCATGAGGAAAAAGGCCGACCAGCCTGGTTGGGTATTTCCAGGATCGGAGATAAATCTAAAGGTAATGGCTCCTGAAGTATGGGTCGAGGTGATCGTTCCGGGGCTGTTAGCTCCCTGGAAAGGGCTTCCGGTGAATGCAGGGGCATTTACATCTGGCCCGTTATAGATAAATAACTTATCATAGATATTTTCCGTTTCAAAAGCTGTGAAGGTAAATTTCAAGGGTATGCCTGCGATCATGGGCATAAAGGCCATTACGTGGCTTTCGTTGTTGCTGTAATTGCTGTTTGGGCCACCCGAATCGTAAAATATCCCTGATGAAACAGTAGCTACACTGGTTGACATAAGATAGGTTGGGCCGCCCGTAGTAAAGGACCATACCTGGCAACCAATAGCTGATCCGATTGTGTTTTTGGGAACAACTTTCCAATAGTAAATTGTATTGGGTTCTTTTGGCGGGTTATAGGTTGTGGTTGTGAGGTTGGCAACAAAGGGCGGGTTAGGGGTAGGACCAAAATATACATCGTAGCTGTGTGCCTCAACTGCTGTCCAGCTTAAAGCAGCGGATGCTCCAATATTTATCGCTCCGTTAGCCGGTGTGGGGGTGGCAGCGCAGGCCGGGGGCGCAGTAAGTGCATGACAGTTTATTTCTGCTTTCCACCCGGCTCGCGTTATTGATGCATCGGATGTAAAACGGAAGGTGATAGCTCCTTGCGCATTCTGCGCAGTGAGGGTTCCCGGGCTGATGGTTCCGGCAAATGGGCTGCCGGCGAATTGGGGAGAGGTCGTATTGGGCCCGTTGTAAACATACAGCTTATCAGTATTTTCAATATCGAAACTAACAAATTTAGCCCTGATCATAGATCCAGTGGTATGAGGCAGGAAGGTCATGGTAAGGTTCTCGCTATTGCCATACGATCCGTTAGGCCCGCCTGTGTCGTAGAAAACACCTACGCAGGTAGTTACAGTGGTGTTAGCCATCATATAATCCGGTATCAGGCCAATTACAACAACTATGGATTGACTGGCGGTGTATTGCCCTGTTATGCCTGCGGCAAGGTTGAGGCTGACATTCGCCGGGTTACCGATCGGTGAGCTTGCACTAGCACTCACACTGAACGATGCTTCCCTGGTTTGACCGGCAGCAAGGCTTGGAACATTAACCGTAGCTGTGTTTATGACCAGCATTGGATTGGTGGAGCCAATGCTGAGCACAACATTTGAAACGGCGCTGGAACCGGTATTTTTAACATTTACTTTCACCAGGGCTGTTTCGCCCGGATCCAGGATGCCGTCATTGTTCCCTCCTTGAGAATCGTCAACCAGGAACCCGGCGGGGATACTCAACACGGGTGCCTGTAGTGTAATACGTAGCGTAGAAGTCCAGGTGCCCGAACCATCAGTCATTTGTAGAACAAAGGTAGCCTTGTGTTGATCGGGAACGAAATCGGCAATGCTAAATGAAAAGGCATTGGATAGCGTACCCGTTTGCCCGTTTGGTATTGCGCTGAAATTTTGTGTCGCCGAACCGGTGAGGGTTATGTATTGATCGGAACCGCTGAGCGTGGTCGTAACCACTCCCGAAGGGTCAGCGCCTACGTTTTTGAGGGTAACGTTGAGGCTGATGTTTTCGCCATAATCAGCCAGGCCGTTGTTATTGCCGCTGGCATCATTAATGGTGTAGCTATCCAGCACAACATAAGGTCCCTGGAGGGCAGCAGCCGGAACCTGAGCCATATAGGGGATGAATTGTGGTTTTGTAACAACAATATCCACCATGCCTGAAGAAAGAACCGGTTGGATGGGAACCATTACCACACCATCAGGCCCTACAAGTGCAGTGCCATGCAAGAAGCCGTCTTTCGAGATGGCCACATAGGAGCCCTGGTCAGCCGTGACCTCATAAGTGGTGAGGCCAATAGGCAGGATGGGCAGGTGCGACACCGTGTTGGTGCTTCCCTGAGTATGATAGGTAACAAGCGAAGGATCGCCCAGCACATTATATGCTTGCCAGTAATAGAGGGGGCTAGAGTGGGTAGGATAACCCTGAATATGCACCTTGGTCACGGCAAGGTTGCCAACAAACACCATGGCCCCCGCGGAAACATAATTGCTCACAAATGGAGCATCATAAGCGCCCCAACTTGTTTCGTTATAGGTTGGTACATATCCGTTGTTGGTACCAACGATCGGGAATGCCCCAACAGCCCAATAAAAGTCTTCAAACCAATAGGAACTAGGTGATGAACCTATGTAAGCAACCGAACCTTTGTTGGCTGCGCGTTGCCAGGTTTCGCCTATACATTCAGCATAACCAAAGTCAGCAGCCAGGCAACAGTTGCCAACAGCCAGCGGAAATTTACCGGTATTCGTAAAATTATTGACCGCGCTCTGTGAGAGAAGAGGATCACCCCAGCTGGTTTCGGCACAATGGGCTGTGTAGTTGATGAATCCTACTGCTATACGCGACGGGTCGTAGCAACCGGTGTAAGGGCTTGTCAGATAAGTATTCACGTCGGTATATCCATGTGCCGTATTGAAATAGTTTTGGGTGCCATAATGAATGGTAGGCTGACCGACACGTGGGTTCCATGTTCCGTCAGATCCAGCAATGAGGGTGGTTTTGTCAAGGTAAGAAGGATCTGTAAACTCGTATTTCTCGTAATAAAGAGTCTTTTGTATCTGGGGAATCAATTGTTCAACAGTGCGGGCCGAAAATCTGCCATAATACATCTCGGGAAAATAATCGCCATCAACACTGGCATAGTAGAGGTCGGTCATCTTGGCCGATGAACTACCAGTAGTAGCTGGTATTTGTGGGGTATCGCCAACCAATAAAAAGAAACTTGGCGCAGGATTGGTGGGTGTGCCTGCATTGTATTGAGCATGAATCCATGTCTTGATGGCTGTGTATGTATTGCCGATTACATCGG
>JAUXXY010000128.1 GCA_030684735.1 Bacteroidales bacterium
AGCCCGTTCGGAATCACTATACCGGCTGTGATAAATGCCAACAACATCACCAAAATACATACGCAGGCGGGTGATGATTTGGGCGGTGAGGGCTATTTCGGGTAGCATATAAAGCACTTGCTTTCCCTTACGGAGCGTTTCTTCGATAAGCTTAATATACACTTCTGTTTTACCACTGGAAGTAATTCCATGCAGCAAAACTGGCAAGTTGTTGGCAAAATGGGTATGAGTCTGATCAAACGCATGCTGTTGATGTGCAGTGAGACACATAGATGACACTTGTTGGGAGGCTTCATAGTTCTGCAACCGCGACACCGTTCGATTGAACTCGATGACCATGCCTTTCTCTATCAGCGCCTGAAGAGCAGCATCGGCATTCTTGATTTCATCTAACAACACTGACCGGCTTATACTTTCGGTTGCATGCAACCCAGGGGGCAGGTGGTATAGCAAAGCCTGCAACACTTCGTTTTGCCGGGGGGCGCGCTTTTCCAGGTAGTCGAACATTGCTCCGAGAGCCTTTTCATTTTGCTGATACACTTCGGCCAGTTGGTAATACTTCTCGGTTTTTGGTTTGAACCGTTCGGCCACTTCCTCAAACACTTCTACTATTCCTTTTTCAATGAGTGTGTTAATGATGGGAATGACTTTATGTTGCCCGGCAATACGGGCGGCTTCGCCAATGTTTAATTCAGTATGTTGTTCGAGCGCATTTAGGATGCGGTATTCCTTCTCGGTAAGCTTACTGATGTCATATCCATGCTCAGGAATGAGTGTGATTGTGGTTTCGCTGCTGAGTTTCAAAGCGGATGGCAGGGCAGCATTCATCACCTCACCGGGGTAGCACATGTAATATGCCGCCATCCATTCCCAAAACGCAAACTGATGTGCATTAACAATAGGGCGATAGTCAACTTGAGAAATCACCGCCTTAGCTGACATGCTGGGGGGTTTGTCGTGTAGGTTCCGAACCAGTGCCGTGTAGAGTTTCTTCCGCCCAAACTGCACTACCACACGCATGCCCACGGCCAGCGTAGCCAATAGCTCCTCGGGTACCAAGTATGTATAATAACCCGGCAATGGCAATGGCAGCAAAACCTCAGCGTAATTCATCCCTGGTAATTTTACGTTTGGTATATGCTGTTTCCATGTTGAGTAAGGTTGTGTTTATGTTGAATGATTGATGAGGTAAAAATAAGGTTTTTGCAGCAATTGCACATCGGTCTATGTTTCCTAACCGATTATGAGCTATATTTGCAATTCCATTGATTATGAAACCATTAATCTTATCTTGAAGGCTATGAATAAAAAGCGCATTACCTTATTGATAATATTATCGGCATTGGCTCTGGCAGGTATTCTGGTCATTCAGATTTTCTGGGTTCGCAATGCGTTGAAACTGCAGGAGGAGCAATTTCATAACCGTGTGCAACTGAGTCTAAAATCTGTTGTAAATCAGTTGCTTGATTTGCAAATAGATACAAACATAAATGCTCTCAGGCGGTGCGAAAGGCGTCTCGACTTTGAACCCATGGAGATTAACCACGTGGTTTCATCACCCCATCTTGACAACCTGCTTGCCGAAGAAATGACTGCGTTTAACAAAGGCATCTATTATGTTTATGGTGTATACCAGGTTGAGACCGGCAAGATACTGACAGTGAGCGATGAATCTTATATCGAGCAGATAAGACAATCACCCCACATGGTGCCGCTCACCTGTCTGTATCGGACCCATGGATACAAGCTATCTGTTTTCTTTCCCGGACAGAAATCCCTTGTCATTCAACGTGTCATATGGTGGGTGGTTCTCCTGGTGGGGCTTATCTTGGTTATGATTTCCGCTTTTTATGCCATCATCAACACTTTTGTGAACCAAAAAAAGCTGTCGGAAATGAAAACGGATTTCGTGAACAACATGACCCATGAACTGAAAACGCCCATTGCATCCATTTCATTGGCCTCTGATATGTTGCTCAAACCAGAAGTTAATACTCAACCCTGCCAGGTGCAACGCTATGCAAAAATCATCGGCGACGAAAACAGCCGGCTGAAAAACCGTGTTGATCAAGTGTTGCACATTACGATGGTAGAAAAGGGTGAATTTGTTCTGCGTATGAAATTGATTGATGTGAACAAGCTGATGGGTGAGAGTTTGCGGCCTTTTGGCCTGCTTGTCCGGCATCAAAAAGGGCAAATTGTCCGCAGCTTCCAAAACGAAAAACTACAGATTGAAGCCGACCCTGTGCATTTGGAAAACACCATCTCAAATTTGATTGACAACGCCATCAAGTATTCTGTTGGCTCGCCCCATATAACCTTGGAAACCAAGACCAACGGCGCCGGAGTGATTATTGCAGTGGAGGATAAAGGTATTGGCATCAGCCATGAACATCAAAAGAATATCTTCAGAAGATTTTACAGGGTTACCGACGGCGACCACCACGACATCAAGGGTTTTGGGTTGGGATTATTCTACGTCAAATCCGTAGTTGAAGCCCACCACGGCGAGATCACCGTTAACAGCGAGCCTGGAAAAGGCAGCCGCTTTGAAATATTTCTACCCTTCCAACCTCAAAACGGAGTATAAAGCCTTTTCTTAATTTTTACAACTTTTCAAACAAAACCACCCACTGTGATTACCAATATATGCTTAATAATAAATCCATAAAAATTCTTGTTGCCGAAGATGACCCCAACCTCAGCATTCTGCTTTTTGATTATCTTCATAAGATTCTTGGCTACAAAGTAGAATGTGCCGGCGATGGCCGGCAATCCTGGAAGCTTTTTCAACAAGGTTCTTTTGACATGTGCATCCTCGATGTGATGATGCCACACCTTGATGGGTTTGAACTGGCTGAGAAAATAAGGGAAAAGAATTCGTCCATACCCATTATTTTTCTCACCGCCCGCGGATTGCAGGAAGATCGTGTGAAAGGTTTCAAGGCAGGCTGCGATGATTACGTGACCAAACCTTTCAACAGCGAGGAGCTGGGGTTGCGCATCGAAGCCATCCTGAAACGTTGCGGCATCATACAAGAGGAAGAACTCTACCATATTGGAAACTATACTTTCGATGCGGTGAATATGGTGCTGTCATCGCATAAAGGTTCACAGTCATTAACCACAAAGGAATCAGCACTTTTAAGGCAGCTCTGTCGCCTCATGAATAACCTGCTTACGCGCGAAAAAGCCCTAAAGGAAGTGTGGGGCGACGAAAATTATTTCGTGGGTCGCAGCATGGACGTGTTCATCGCACGCCTGCGGAAATATCTGAAAGGTGATCCCAATGTAAGAATCATCAACGTGCACGGAGCTGGTTTCCGGCTCGAAGTGAAAGAATGACCCGATATGATCTGCTGAATTCAAGTCACAACGCAACCGTCCGAATTACCTGGAATTCCCCGTTCTAAACCATTTTATGATTCGCAAAACCATTAACAGCGAACGCATCCCCATCAAGCTCTGGATTGACGAGGTGGAGGAAGGCGCACTGAAGCAGGCAAAAAACCTTGCCAACCTGCCTTTTGCGTTCCGCCATATAGCCATTATGCCCGATTGCCACGAAGGTTATGGCATGCCCATCGGCGGAGTACTCGCCACAAATGGGGTGGTCATACCCAACGCAGTTGGTGTGGATATTGGATGCGGTATGTGTGCCATTAAAACCTCCCTTCCCGATGTCGGAACCGATGTGCTAAAAGAGGTGTTGGGCCGGGTCAAACAAACAATTCCGCTTGGCTTCAGCCACTACAAAAAGCCGCAAGACCCAAACCTGATGCCCTCTGGTTATGATGTTGACAAAATGCCTGTTACTTCCCGCGAATACCACAGTGCACTATTCCAGGTAGGCACATTAGGGGGCGGGAACCATTTCATTGAATTTCAGAAAGGTAGCGATGGGCATATCTGGATTATGATCCATTCAGGGAGCCGTAACATAGGCAAGCAGGTGGCCGACCATTATAACAAACTGGCAGGCCATCTCAACGAAAGATGGGGCAGCCCGCAAACCAAAACCATGCAATTAGCTTACCTGCCGATAGATTCAGAGCAGGGCCAGGTGTATTTGATGGAAATGAACTACTGCATTGATTTTGCATTAGCCAACCGCAAACTTATGACAACGCTTGTGTGTGAGATATTCAATGAAGCCACCAGGTGCGATTTTATTGATTTCGAAGGAAATAACATAATAAATATTGCCCATAACTATGCTGTGAAAGAAAACCATTTCGGCAAGGATGTGTTTGTGCATCGCAAAGGTGCGACACGGGCAGGCAAGGGACAACTGGGCATCATACCAGGCAGCCAGGGGACACATAGCTATATCGTGCGCGGCAAGGGCAACAGCGAAAGTTTCGAGAGTTGCTCTCACGGCGCTGGCCGCCTCATGGGACGCAAGGAAGCCATACGCCGCCTCGACCTTAAAACTGAGGTTAAAAAGTTGGAAGACAAAGGGATCTTACATAGCCTGCACAGCCCCGCCGACCTTGAGGAAGCCGCCAGCGCCTACAAAGACATAATCATGGTGATGCAAAACCAGCAGGACCTGGTTGATATTTTGGTTGAACTGGAGCCGTTGGCAGTGGTGAAAGGGTAGGGGTATAAGAATTGTAGATTCAATAGTAAGTACGACAAAACTGCAAAAAATGTCTAATTTTGTGGGCTGTGAAGGCAGAAAAATCAGCCGGGAGCTGATTTACTGAAACACTCTCTTGGCATCGAGCCGAATTAGTTTTTAAGAGAATATCTTTGATACCAAAAGCATAAACCAATGAAAAAACTCGTATTGATACGTCACGGCGAAAGCCTATGGAACAAAGAAAACCGTTTTACCGGATGGACTGATATTGACTTGTCAGAAAAAGGCATAGAAGAAGCCCGCGAAGGTGGCAGGAGGCTCAAAGAAGAAGGTTTTAAATTTGGGATAGTGTTCACCTCAGTGCTCAAGCGTGCCATTCGCACCATGTGGATCGTGCTCGACGAGATGGACCTTATGTGGCTTCCTGTGCATAAAAGCTGGCGTTTGAACGAAAAGCATTATGGCCTGCTGCAGGGGCTGAACAAAGCTGAAACTGCTGAAAAATACGGCGATGCACAGGTGCTTCTTTGGCGTCGTAGCTTTGATATACCTGCAACGCCGCTCGACAAAGACGACCCACGCAGTCCTGCTTTCGACCCGCGCTACAAAGACTTGACTCCCAATGAAATTCCACTTACCGAAGCCCTGAAACATACCATTGAGCGTATGTTGCCATATTGGGAAAACAACATCAAGCCTTCGCTCAACGTGCACGAACATGTGTTGGTGGTAGCCCACGGCAATAGTTTGCGGGGTGTGGTGAAAGTGCTGAAAAACATTAGCGATAAGGACATTCTTGAGTTAAATATTCCCACCGGCATTCCTTATGTGTTTGAATTTGATGATGACCTGAATCTGCTTAAAGACTATTACCTGGCCGACGAAGAAACCCTGCGTCAATTAATGGAAGCAGTGGCAAACCAGGCGAAGAAGAAGTAAATAATCAGCGATTGATGATTGTTGATTGAAGATTTTAGATTTTTCCAAGGGGTCAATAACCCTCATCTAAAAATTATAAATAAAAAGAGGCTCTATCTCATAATAAGCACATTAACAAATGAATAGATTTGAATTAGAGGAGCGGTTGATTAATTTTGCTGTGCTGATAGTTGAAATTGCCAACGAAACATCGGATACAAAACCTGCACAACATTTGGCAGGACAAATGATCCGGTCGGGTACTTCTCCGGCATTAAATAATGGAGAAGCGCAGGCTGGAGAGTCGAAAAGGGATTTTATACATAAAATCGGAATCGTACTTAAAGAGCTGCGCGAAACACTTGTTTGCCTAAAGATTATTCAACGCTCAAATCTATCTCCCTCCCTTGAAAAAATACAAAGAGCACTTACAGAAAATGATGAACTGATATCAATTTTCGTTAAGAGCGTTGAAACGGCACAAAGAAACCTCCGGGGAAAAGGAAAAGTATAGATTTGATTTTTGATAATTGATGATTACTATTGTGCAATGATTCTTTCATATCATCAACCAAAAATCATCAATCAAAAATCATCAATCAACAATCATCAATCAA
>JAUXXY010000129.1 GCA_030684735.1 Bacteroidales bacterium
TATTCCAGGTGCAATTAATTTGACCAATTCCTGTATAAGCTCTTTATTCATAACATAAGTTTTTATGTTTTTTGGGACTATTATGGATGCTGGCTGCAAAGTTAAAATTTACTCCTAGCACATCAAAATATTATTTAGCCAAGTTGTTGGTTTTCAATATATAAAATATTTACGAGATTTATTTGCCCGCCATTTCCGGTTAGCTCAAAGCAAATAGAGCTTTCAGTTCCTGTGTACAGGTGCCGAAAGCTCTAAAAATTCAGAAGATGCTTTTGCTTATTATCTTCTCGATTGTTCTTTTTTCCAATATACAGTTTTTCCAAGACCCATCCAGGCGCTGCCGATGTATCCTCTGACTTTCAGGTTGTTATCGCCCTCGAACTTCAGGTAGCTTTTATAGGTTTTGCCTGAGGTGGGACTGTAAATGCTACCTCCACTCCACTCATTTTTCGAGGCGTCGTAAGTGAAATCCTTCAATATCTGGAGCCCCTGAATTTTTCGTGTGTGCATTTTGGGATCGGGGTTCTTGTCGTCCACTTTTATTGTTCCATCATCGTTGAGTGGGTCTCTTAACCAGATGATTTCGCCGTAATATTTGCCATTGGTAGCTTTGAAAATTCTTACCTGAGAGCGTGGATCATCTGACTCATCGTCAACAGTAAGGTAGTAGCCAACTATCATGTCGGCTTGGGCTTTCAGCTCGCTGGCAATGGAAACAAGCACGGCGAGCACAAGAAATGTGATTACTTTTTTCATGTTTAGTGGTTTAATGTGGCCACGAAGATAATACGTTTTTCGTTGTAAAACCTGTTTATTAATATTTAAGGTTATTGCAATCTCCTCAAAACGGGGTCAATGTTCCTCAGAATAGGGTTTGTAGGTATGGAATATAGCTTCCATCTGTCGGATAAAATCGCGTTTATTGTCTTTGGGTGCATAAACATACCCGTCGAGGGTAAAAACTTTGTTGTTCTTCTCGTCAACAAAAGTGTAACTGATGAAGGGGCCTCCCATATAGTCGCTCTTAACCTCCCATAGCCCCCGTGTCTCAACAGCAAAGCGGTGGTTGAGGTCAACCTTTTTTGTCACCGGAAGGATATAATCTCGCGATACCGTCATGTAAGTGCCGTCAAATGTACCGGGAACATGAATTTCGGTCATGATGTCGCGCATGGCAATGAGGTAGCCCATGTTGAACGAAGAAGTATCGGTATAGTTATAACTGTAAATAAGTATCCCCTGGCTGAACTCAAGGGTTTCGCGCCGGAGCCACATAAAATCGGGTGTTTTTTTTGCTACGTAATAACCTTGTGGTACAACCATAGAGATGCCGAAGTTCTTAACTAATTGTTTGTGAATCGAAACATCGGCAATACTCCGATACGCGCGCTGGATGCGCTCGCGTTCAACCTGTTCAAACATCATCAAGAAGGCTAACTTGTGTTCGTTAAATAAACGCAATGCGGCCGTATCGGATGAGGCGTTTATTTTGATGACCCGTTGCGGCCTGGCCCATAAATCGCGCTTTGTTTCAATGAATGGTCTCGAAACTTCTGGTTTAATGCTGATTATGAAAAGATTGCGATGTGATTGAAAGATGGTTGAAAATTCTGATTCAACAATGTTTATTAGTGAATACATGGGTTCGGGCTGGGGTAGCCCTTCAATATCCTGTCCGAAAAGCAAACGTATTTCCTCCCCTATTTGACCATTCCAGAGGTTCTTATCTGCAACCACAAGGATTTCTGATGATTTCCCGGTTGAATTGGGAACAATTCTTTCATTGGATGCACACCCTTGGAACAACACAATAACCATTGAGAAAATGGTGACAAAAAATAAGTGACTCATTTTCATGTTGTTTCTTTTTGTGGGGTTTATGAATAAATATTACCCGCTTAGTCCGACCTTCAGCTTTTGTCCTGGTTGTATCTTGCTATTGCCCCCAAGATTGTTCCATTGTTTGATTTGTTCAACTGTAGCTCCCTTATGTTTGTTGGCTATTTCCCACAACGTGTCGCCTTTTTGCACGGTATAGTAGATGAATTTCTGATTAAGGGCGGCACCGGCTGAAGGTGTTGTTGTAACTGATGTTTTGGGTTTTACATGGTTTGAGACTACCAACCTCTGGTTGATTTTGATAATATCCGATGTCAGATTATTCCAGTTTCGCAAATCGCTTACACTACATTTATATTTAGAGGCAATGGCGGCCAAAGTTTCGCCACTTCTTACATTGTGGTATAGGCTGGACGATGGCTTGCTTGCAGAAGAAGATGCCACGATCGGTGCAATATAACCCGAACCAGGGACGACCACCAATCGCTGTCCGATACGCAGCGAGTTGCTCTTCAGGTTGTTCCAGTACTTCAAGTCGTTAATCGAGCATTTATATCGTTTTGAAATTGCTCCAAGTGTTTCACCACTCCTTACCCGGTGGTATTGCTGCTCCCTAATCTCCTTCATCTGGGCCAATAGTTGTTCGCGTTCAATACCTTTCTGGGTTTTGTACGTGTATAATTCTCGTTCGCTTTCGATGAAGGGGGCTATATATTGTTCTGGAAGTCGGATATAATAAATTTTTTCGGCAGATGATGGAATGATTCCATGCCTGAAAGACGGGTTCAGAAACCTAAGCTGATCCATTGGAATATTTAGGTTTTCCGAAATCTGATCGAAAGAGAGTACGTCCTTGACCGCAACAGTATCTATTTCGTGGTGCAGGAAAGCAGGCTTCACAGGATAAAGGTTATGCTCCTCGGGGTAGCTCATGACATAGGTAACTGCAATAAAAGCGGGAACATAGCCCCTGGTTTCTTTTGGAAGAAAGGGGCTTATTTCCCAAAAATTTCTTTTCCCCCCTGAGCGGCGAATGGCCCGGTTTACATTGCCTGCCCCGCTGTTGTAGGCGGCCAGGGCTAGCTGCCAGTCGTTATAAAGATTAAATAGATCGCGCAGGTGCTCAGCAGCAGCAATTGTCGAACTATAAGGGTCGCTGCGGTCATCAACCAATGAAGTAACTCTCAGGTTGTACATTTTGCCAGTGCCGTACATAAATTGCCATAGGCCTGTGGCTCCGGCACGCGACCTTGCAGTAGGTAGGAGCGCCGATTCAACCACGGCAAGATATTTTAGCTCAAGTGGCAAACCGAGACGGTCGAGGTGTTCTTCGAACACAGGGAAATACAACTCCGCCAAGCCAAGCATCCGGTTAGTCAGGTTGCGTCTTCTACCGGCATAAAGTTCAATAAACTCTTTTACCTGCCAATTGTAGGTCAGTTCAATGGGCGTTTGGCGACTGATTCGACTCATGCGTTCAAAATGTATGGAGTCGGGGTAGGCAGGTATGTAATCAGGGCTGAATCCGTACTTATTCTTTAAATCTGCCCTTATTTCAAATCCATTATTACCAAACAAGGTTGAGCGATAAAGGCTGTCGAGCATGTCGCTGATGGGGCCGGCGTGTAAAAAATCTCCCCGGCTAATGGTGTCGCCTTCCTGTATTGAATCGCCTGGATAGAGCTCTTCGATATACAAAAGGCTATCTTCAAACGGAACTACTTCCTGAGCCTGGAGTGTAAGTGTAAAACACAATAAAAAGAGCGTGAATATTTTAAACATAATCAATTATGGTCTTTGATTTGAAAGTTGCATTTATACGATTATATCCCGCGTTAATGCCAAGGTTGGATTCGGAATACAAAAATAATTCATTTTGATCGGGCTTGTTTCGGTGATACTCAATAACATTAACAACTTGCTGCAATTTTTCTGGTTGCCGGACTATTAAAGGTTTAAGAATAATTCCAACTTCCGGCCCTGGTGTCGGCGTTGGAGAATAATAATTACCCCCGGCAAATGTTAATTTTTATTTTGTTCTTCTTTTTCGTCTTCTCCGCTCATGCCTTCCTTAAAGCTACGGATGCCCTTGCCAATGCCTTTCATGAGTTCGGGGATTTTCCTTCCTCCGAAAAGCAACAAAATGATGACCACAATGAGGATGATCTGCCATCCACCTACCATTCCTAAAATAATTAATCCGTTCATCGAGTTTCGTATTTACTTAAATTGTTTTACAAAGCTATTACAATTTTGCCACAAACACTGAAGCGCAGCAAATTTATTACCGTCAGTTCGCATCGCCAGCAAGTCATTTATATTGGGCAACATTATTTTTAACTATCCAATGCTCTGGGTCGAGCAATTCTTTCCCTTTCCAGATTTCAAAATGAAGGCGGGTTCGTGCCTGTTCATCATCGGTATGCACGATGCCCATTACCTGTTTTGGTTTAACACTATCGCCTTTTTTTACAAACACCTGATCAAGGTTGGAATAAACGGTAAGAAACTCTCCATGCTTAATAATTACTACGTTGTTGAGGCTTGGTATGGTGAGTACATTGCTAACCACACCTTCAAAAACTGAACGTGCAGCCGCTCCTTTATGGGTGGCGATATCAATGCCATTGTTTTGAGTCTTTATGCCTTTGAGCACCGGATGTGGATGTTCGCCGAATGAAGAAGCAATCAAGCCTCGCTCCGAAGGCCAGGGCAGTTTTCCCTTGTTGCTGGCAAAGTTATCAGATACCATTACCTCTTCGGGTGTCAGTGCAAAACCCATTGGTGCTTTCTCGCCTGATTTTACAGCAGCTTCAGTGGCTTTTCTCATCTCGGCAACTATAAGGTCTTCGATGGCTTTTTGCAATCTTCGTATGGCCAGTTCGTTCTCTCGAAGGGTTTTTATCAGATATTTCTCCTTTTGCGAAAGCTTTTTAACACCTTGGTTTTGTTGATTTTGCTCGATTGCCAACTGTTTTCTTTCCTTGTCGTTGGCCGCACGTAAAGCGAGTTTTTCGGCCTTCCGGACTTCAAGCTGAGCAATTTTATCATTAAGTTCTTGTTGAGTTTTGATGATTTTTTCTGATTGCATTTTGCGGAATTTTCCATACTGCTGCAGATATCTCATCCTTTTATAGGCCTGGTTAAAATCATCGGCAGCAAAGATGAACATCAGACGGTCGTAATCTTTGCGATGCCTATTGGCAGAATAAATCATGCGCGCATACTCTTGCTTCATATCCGAAATCTGGTTTTTGAGCTTTAGCACGATTTCACCGCTATTTTGTATCTCTGCATCAAAAATCCCAATCTCATTATTGAGGGCATTGATCAGCTCCTCTCTTTGCCTGATTTTCCTATTCAGCAGCACCAGCTGGTTCATGGTTATTTGTTTCGACCGTTGGGTTTCGTCCAAAAGCAGGTTCGTGTATTCAATCTCTCTTTCAAGACGGTTTTTATCGCTTTGCAAACGATCTTTTTCGTTTTGAGCAAATAAAACACCGGTGAAGAAAGTTGTTACAAGAAACAAAACAAGTAAGCGCATTTTATTTGCTTTATTTATCTTTTGCTGAGTTGATCAAAAATTATTTGAATGTATATATCGTTCGGGAACGGTGAAAGGAAAACCCGTAACAGGTTGAATGTTAATCCGGGATAAGTTAAGGAAAATTTCTGTTTTCTTGCCGTCGTTTTTAATGAAATAGCTTTGTTTCGAGGCAAACTGCTGCTGGCCAACCAGTACAAAATTGCTGTAAAATGCTTCTATCTTTGGTGCTTTGTCTGAATTACCCTCGATTTGAACCCGGGTAATGCGAAATGTTTTGGGATTGAGCCATATATACTGAATCGGTAAACTATTAATATCTTCTCCTGCTTTCTTCATTTTCCGGCGGCGGCGGTTGGTCACCGTCATGCGATATTCGTCGTGGTCAATTGCCGACTTAAATTGTGTGTCGTCGTAAAGCGAAAGGTCGTTGCCAAGCAGGAAGGCCTGTACCATGTCGTAGCTCAGTGCTGGATGCAGCATGGCCGATAACCTGGTGACTGAGGCAAGGAGATAAGAGGCGTCAAGACGATTTATCCATTTCACTGAGTCGTTGGTAAGTACCAGACGGCCCATTTCAATTCCTAGTGCGGGTGAAACTGTCACCCAAATAATGCTGTCTTTTTTTATCCTCAACTGACCCTGGAAAGTAATGCTGCTTTTTCCCTGTGTGATTTCGGCCGAAAAGCGGGCGGTGAAATATTGGTTGCTTATTTCGTTGGCCCTCATCTCCGACACTAAGTACTCGGTTCCAAATTCAATCAATGGTTCCTTTATGGCTTTCCGTTGTAATGAACAGGATGAAATTAGCAATATCACAAACACTGAAAAAAGAACAGTGTATTGAGTATTAAAAACTACTGTGCAGAAATTCCGAATATTCATTACACCAACTCTATTCGTATAAAATGCCCTCTTTGATTTTCTTTTCTAAAAATTCGCTGCCCTTGCCTGTTTTTGCTGCTCTTCTCCAATACTCCTGAGCCTCATTGATGCGGTATAACTTAAATAATACATCGCCATAATGTTCAAGCACCACAGCATTATCTGTTCCTGTATGTTGAAGCGCTCTTTCGAGCCATCTAAGTGCCTCGGGATAATTGCCTTTTTGATACAAAACCCATGCATAGGTATCGAGGTAGTGTTTGTTGTCAGGCGCCAGCTCATTGGCGCGTTTCGCCATCTGCTCTGCTTCGTCGAGCCTTGCTTTTCGAAGCGCCAGGAAATAACTGAAGTTATTCAGCACCGAAGGGTTGTCTGGCTTCAGTTGCAGCGATTTTTCATAGGATTGATCAGAAAGTTTATGGTCTTTCAATTGGTTGTAAACATCGCCGAGGTACATGTAAAACTCTGCGGCCAGTTCGATGTCATCTACCACCATGTCTTTCCCCGCGTTAAACATTTTTAACGCATCAGTGTAATGGTTTGATTGATAGGCTCCGAGGCCTGCAAACATGTAGGGCATGGGTTGCAATGGAAAAAGCTCGATGGTTTTTTGGCTATCAATTTCGAGGCTTCCTATATCGTTAAGCATGATGTCGAGTCGCAGTAAAGTCTCCCAAATAATATAACGACTGGCATCAAGGCTAATCACTTTACGAAACGAATCACGTGCCTCCTCATATCTTTCCTCCCTAACAAGGAAGTCGGCCAACATCGAATGCGATTTGGGATCGTCGGGATGAGTTTCAACCAATACTTCGGCCAGCTCAAATGCCTGCCCTTTCAATTCGTCGTAAATTTCGGTCACACTGTAATACGACATCATTACTTGAATTTTGGTGTCAATATCCAGTGTTGGATTTGCGAATCCCTTTTTCAATTCGACAAACGATTGGTGTTTGTTCCCAATGGTTCTGTAATATTCTGCCAACGAAATTCTAACATATGGGTTCGTCGGATCAATTTCTGTTACTTTATTATAGTAATTCAGCGCCTTGTTGTAATCCTTATTCGAAAGATGTAGCTCGGCCAACATGGAGTAATAGCGACTTTCGTTCGGAAATGCAGCCGACAGCTTTTCGGTTTCGGCAATGGCCTCCTTCAAACTTCCCGAAAGCATAAACATCTTTTGCTTTTGCACCGATATCTCTTCGGTGATGCCGATTTGTGTTTCG
>JAUXXY010000138.1 GCA_030684735.1 Bacteroidales bacterium
TCCCTCAATTTTTGGTATCAAAATAAAATCCGCAATCCTCATTCTCGAAAACTACTAAAAAGCATCGCCTAAACCAACGCACTCAATTAGTTGCGCAAAAATAAACATTCATCATTTAGTAAATGAGGTCAGTTGCTCTGAGCTTACATCTGTTTTAATTGATGAAGCACTGAGTATGGCAGGCTGACTAACTACAATGCCTGTCAACACCACGGATGTATATCCCGGACTGCTTACCGTTACATTGTAAGTTCCTGCAGGTATATCCGAAATATCCTGTGTGATTGCTGTGAAACCGCCACCATCCCTTGTCCAGCTATAAGTATAGGTTCCGTTACCGCCAAACGCTTCAATGTCTATGGCGCCGGTGCTTTGACCATTACATTTCACATGAGTTACAAGCGTTGAACTGATTTCAAGCGGGCTGCCAATACTGTTCACCGTGAAATATTTTACAGCAGTACATCCATTGGCATCGGTTACGGTTACATGATAGGTGCCTCCGGCCAAACCGGTAAGGTCTTCAGTAGTTGCTCCGTTGCTCCATGCATAGGTATAAGCTCCTGTACCACCACTTGCGGTGATATCGATAGAGCCATTTGAGCTGGGATATGTGGCATTTGTTACACTACCGATAACACTGACTGCTGTAGCAGGTTGCGTTATTTCAGTGGAACCGGAAGCTGTACAGCCATATTTATCGGTAACTGTCACATTATACGTACCGGGTGAAAGGCCACCTGGGTTTTGCACACTTGCACTGTAACCGCCGCCATCACGTGTCCATACATAAGTATAAGGAGCTATTCCACCCGTCACGTCAAGGTTTATTGAACCATTATTTATACCATTACAGAGCAAATGATTTGGCGTTAGCACCAATGCCACTTTATTTACAACCACATTTACACACTGCTCTGTTCCCGGGCCACAATAGTTCTCGGGTTCAACACATACTTCATAAGAGCCGGTTGATACGCCTGACCAATCCACAGTCAATTCATTTGTACCGTCTCCTTCAACTACTACTGCACCCAAAGGTAAATCCCACACATACCCGGTAGCTCCGGGTACCTCTGGTACACTAATGGTGCTGGTGCCTTCCTGGCAAACATAATAGGCATAAACCACCGATATTGTCACAGTGGCTGTTGAGCACTCCGAAGGGAGGGGGCAACCGTCGTCACATACCTGGTAGGTAAACACATCGGTTCCGGCAAATCCCGGAAATGGCGTATAGGTAATGGTATTGTTGGCATTGATGACTGCCAGACCATTGGAAGGCCCGGCGGTTATCTGGGAAACAGTCATGATGCCGTCCGGATCCGAATCATTTGCCAATACGTTGATAGTTACAGGCAATTCCGCAGTTGTATTGGCAATATCTGCTACTGCAGTCGGAGGGGAGTTCACCGCCGAATACAAAACTGTAACCGTGGCATCGGAATAAAAGGTCGGGTACGCTATTTCTGCAACGCGATATACAAACGTTACGGTTTCGTTTTCACTCATAGCAGATCCTCCCAAAGGATTAAACTGAATGGTCTTATCTCCATTCACAGTTACCGAACCTTTTGCCGGAGCGGAAAAAATAGTTACATTGTACAACGCAGCATTTGCCGGAACGGAAAGAGAACCTGCCACATCGGCATCGGTATCGTTCCCAAGAACGCTCAATGCTGTTGAAGCCTGTATGCAATATGAATCTGCATTGGCAACAGGTGGAACATCAATGTTGATGTTAACAGTTGAAGTTTGCGTGGCTGCTGTGGCCCCTGAACCGTCCTTCGCACCTTCCACCCTGGCGGTATTGGCTGCCGGATCGCAGTTACCCTCCACTTTCATGGTGAGGGTAACATTGATTGTATTGCTTGGCGCCAGGGAACCGAGGTTGTTCCATGTGATAACACCCCCAGAAATATTGCTGGGTGTGTGCGAGGAGCTCACATACTGAATGCATCCGGTGGAGTAGAGGTCCTGCAAAGGCAAATGTGTGAGTGTGGAAGCTCCCGTATTGGTGATCGCTATATTATAGGTAATATTTTCATTAATAGTAAACGGGCCGCTGGCAGGCGATGTTTTGGTTTTCGTTACGGTTAAAGTAGGTTGTATTACCTGATACCCGCTGATGGTTGATGTATGTGTTACTGTGCCTTCAGTACCCTCTTTGGCAGTTGCCAGAATGGAATAGGTGGTGGCAGCTGAAGGGGTCCATACATATTCATAGGTGCGGGTACAACCAGCGGTGTTTACAGAGGTGGAAGCAACTGTAGAACCTCCGGTGATGAGCAGATCGAGGCCCGTTATATCTGAAAAACCAAAAGGATCCGAAACTACGGTGCGGATATATCTTGTAACGCCAACACCACTCGAGGTAACAATGGAACCTCCTGGATAAATGGCATCATATACATTGTGGTTGTTAATATTTATTTATATATGATAAGGGTGTGGCTGTGGAGGTCGGCAATATGATCCTGGAAGGTTTCGTCGTGGCATCGTAATCTATACGGATATTTGCAGCTGTATAATCGCTATATAATTCCAGCGTAAGTATTCCTGAGGCAGGGATTGTATAATCGGTTCCTCTGGTTCCCGTCCAGGTCAGGGTTCCTGTTGAACCATTGACGTCTAATCCCGAATTTGCAGCACTGCTGCTGCTGAAAACGGTTGTTGCTCCGTGTTTCAGCTCAGCAGTCAAAGGGAGTGTAGCACCACTGGCAGCACCCGACGTTACTGCTGCATTGGCCAATATGGTAATGGTTGACCCTGATTTTATTGTAAATGAGCCGCACATTGCCGGACTTTGAGTAAAAGCAATATCATTTGATTGTCCTTTAAGGGCCACCCCAATATATGCAAAAGGTATGTTGCTTTGTTGAAAGGACCAAGTCATCGGTGTAGTGCCTGCTATACCGATTTTATAGCTCGCACCACCATTCAGTTTATTCGTATTTTCATCATAGACCAATGTTTGCCCGCTGCCTACAGTTAATGCTGATTTGGCATTTCCCAGGGCATCAAAAACAAAATCCCCTAACTCTGATGGAACAGACAAAGAGGCGGAATTACCAGATCCTACACTCTTTTTGATTATGCTGAAGGGTGATTCCTGATCAGTATTATACAATGTAGTTACACCTGCAATGATCTGCAGGTTGGCATTTGGTGTCCAGCTAATTACGACATTTGCCAAACCTGAAGCGGGGGCTTTCAAATACCATAATTCCACTTTAACGTTTGCGCCATTTACTGTGTCAGCAAGTTTAGTCAAAGCTGTAACACCATATGTAACACTGTTAACAACAGAATTAGGGCCACTGTTTGCAGGATCGGAAACAATAGTAACTATCATTAAACGATTGCTATTTTCTCCTGTCGTATGAGGAATAGTCATCGGGCTTGATATACCCAGACCCGCCCCGGAAGTCGCGGTACTCGTGGCACCAATTACTGCAATTTGTTTGAATAAACTCGCCGAGGATTGAGGCGTTCCACTTGTTGGTACCACCCTGTTAAGCAATGCTCCTGTTTTCAGGTATAACTGCTTATTCACCGTGGTCTGCGCCTCCACAGGTTTTGCACCTGCAAATAACAACATTATCAAAAGAACTATTGAAAATGATCTGCTTAAAATACTTTTTATAGGAAAAGCAACTGCAATGAACTTGTAAATATTTTTCATAGTCCTGTTTGTATCTTATAAATTGAAATTCGTTATGATCAATTGCCTGTCTTAATTGTTATTTATTATTATTGCGCCAGAAGTAGGGGGCACATCTGCTACCGATACATTTATACAGGATGCAACACTCAGGCAATCAAATATTTTTCCTCTCACACAAATTTGTCCGCCGGCAGTGGTGTTCCACGTAACACTAATGGAGTTGGTTCCCTGCCCGCTGTTAATAGTGGCATTCCCGGGCACACTCCATTCATAACTGCCGTAACTTGGGTTTACAGGTACAGTATATGTCACTGCAATGCCCACACAGGGTGTGGTGTTAGTGGGGGTTATGGTTCCGGGTGTGGCGGGAATACAATCGCTGTCATTGCAATTGTTCAAACCGTCGCCATCGTTGTCAATGCCATCGTTGCATATTTCGGGTTCAAAAATGAATACTGTAGCAGTAGCTGTGCAAACATTGGCATCGGTTATTGTAACTGTATATCGGCCGTAATCCAGCTCGGTCAGGTTTTGATTGGTTGCCTGTCCTGTGGGTATTGTTCCGGTTTCGGAAGCTACCCAAAAATAAGTATAGGTTCCTGTGCCACCGGTAGGAGTAAGTGTTGCAGTCCCGGTGCCTATTACAGGATCAGGATCGGTGTCATTGGTTTTTACAATTGTACCGGATAAAGCAGTGGGTTGTGTTATGGTATAATTGCCGACCGTAGTACAACCATCGGCATCGGTAACATTAACCGTGTATGTTCCAGCGCCGATATTTAGCAGGTCTTTATTGGTATTTCCGGTGCTCCAGAGGAAGGTAAAGGGTGGGTTTCCGGTAATGGTGCCAAGCTCAATTTTGCCATTTCTTAAACCAAAGCAGGTAACATCAGTTCTGGTAGGAGTAAATGCGGGTGGAGAGCCTGCTTTTATTACCATATCCCCAATGAAAGTAGTACATGCATAAATACCCTTGATGGTAACAGCATAAGTTCCGGGTTGCAGATTGCTTAGTGTGTGATTGCCAGGAGTAATGTTGCTTTGTGTCAGGTAGGGACTCCCATCTTTTGTCCAGGTGTAGGTATAAGTGCCAATGGCCCCGGTAACATTCAGGGTAATTGAGCCATTTACTCCATTGCATGAGTGCGCGGTATTCAACAGGATGGGATTATTAAAATAAGGTATTGAATTATCGTACCTAACTGTAGCTGAGGCAATTTGTTCGGAAAAACACTCGGTCTCAAATGTAATCTTTGCCTGGTATGTTCCGGGTTTGTTCACACGAATTTTCCAGGGTTCTGCCGGAAAGGTTTCAGCAATATTTCCATCAATGGTTGACCATTCATATATAACATCAGGGTGGTTGGGATAGGCAATTACAAATGCGGTAAGGTTAGCGCACGACAGATCTTCTCCCACAACTGTGGCAAAAAATGACGGGCTTGCCCAGTTAAATGGGCCTGCAAAATCTTTCAGTTGTGCAGTGAACGAAGCTGAAGCCCTTGTTTTCACAATAAAAGAATTTAGCGGGAAAAAACAATCTTCAACACCGAGGAGGGAGGCGTGATCCATGCCGTAGTTGGTCAGGTTGATGGCCACCTCTGCAATGCTATAAGGCTGGTAGGTGGTACCCCAAACATTGGTTTTGGTATTCTTGGTTCCCCAGGGCGGTGCAAGTGGCAGTTGATTATCTACGTTAACGATACCACAAAATTCAGGAGGTGCGCCAGACTTGGGCTTAATGCCTGCGTAACCATAAGGCGATCCGTTATATGCCCCATCAAATGTACCTGCCCAGTCAAACTTTGCCGGAATTTTTGTTTGCCAGTCGGTGCGACTAACCCAAAGCCGGGTTTCAACTACAGGTCCGCTGGAGAGCAAACTGACACTGAAAATAAAGTCGCCCACTTTACTAATTTGATGTATTAACGGGTCGTTAAGATCCTGTGTAAAGTTGTAGGCAGTATGACCCAACTGTGGCCCGCCTGAAGAAAATTTCTGCTGCGACTGGTTATAAAATATGGGCTGAACATAAAACTCAAAGTCCATATACGACGTGCCCCCTGGTTCGGCCATATTGAACAAACCAACAAACCAAAGGTCGTCGTTCAGGGTTTGCCCGTTTCGAAACATGAAACCAGCCACGTCAATTATGTCATTCTTTCCAAGCACGTTAGCAGGGCCTGGGTACCAGTTTGCGGGATCATCACCGTTCTTGCTTGCCTGGGTGTATGAAGTAAGATCGGTTTCACCTGTTCCGCCAAACTGATCGCGTGCAAAAAGTGCATCAATTAATATTTTGGCTCCTATGATACTAGCTATGGCATATTTTTGCTCGGCAATATAGGTCGGATTTCCAGGCGCCTGAAGCAAATTTCTAAGGGCAACTGTATCGGTTTCATTAATAACTCCAATACCTGCTATTCCCTGAAACCAATCATTGCTCCGTAGTGCAGGAGAAACAGGTTCTATGCCGGTTCCATATTCTATTACACCGGAATACAAACCGGCATCAATTCCGAAACTGCCGCTAACACACCCGCTGTTAACTTGCGCACTGGCTTGTAAACATGTACCAACAGTAAAGAGAAGAACCAGAAATAAATTTCTCACGTGTTCTTCGGTTGAAATTTGCTTATCCATATAATTTATATTTTTGAAAATTTTAATACAAAATCAATAGTAACCGACTAATGAAAACTTTGCCACGAAGTCACAAACCTGCCTGCCGGCGCTGTAGCCCAGGCAGATAACCTAAAAATAAAATAAACCATTTTTTGTAAAGTAACCCGTTCCCATTGCATTAAATAAGTTTGAGGCCTGTTGTTCCCCCGCATCTTAAAACGTTCATTAATACTATAATGAAGCTGCAAATATATAAATATGTTTTTTTTGCAAAATTTTGTCGCATTTAATAATTATACGTACACAAAATTATCTGCATATGACTATCTGTCAATGAAAAAAACCGAAAAAGTCACTTATTTAATTCGTTTTCTAGCTTACTTCTGTTCTTAAAATACACCAATCCACGCATCAATAAATAGATGATCACAAAAGTAAAAATGATGGTTGCTCCCGATGGTATGTCGGCTCTAAACGAAACATACAGTCCGATGAATGAGCCTAGCAGCCCGAAAAGGACGGAGAGGTAGAGGATGTTTCTGAAATTACGGGAGAAAAGATTGGCTGTTGATTGAGGTATTGTGAGATATGAAATAACAAGGATAATGCCTACCACCTTGATATTCATCACAATGACCAGGGCCGATAGTGTCATCAGGATGTAGTTGAACGTTTGCACGGGAGCCTGCTGGCTTCGGGCGTATTCCTCGTCGAAAGAGATGAACAGGATGATGCGGT
>JAUXXY010000143.1 GCA_030684735.1 Bacteroidales bacterium
AAGCCCGCGAAGATGGAGGCACACCTGGTTTTCTACAGGCCATTCGCACAGCCATGGCCATAAAGTTAAAAGAAAAGATGGGTGTTGAAAACATCTGCACACGTGAAGAAGAACTCCTGCACCGTGCTTTTAAAGGATTAGAGCAAATTCCCGGCGATAAAATCCTGGCCGACCATGTTCGCAAGCTCATCGGAGCCATCTCGTTCTATTTACTAGATATGCATTACAACCTGGTTGTTAAATTGCTGAGCGACCGTTATGGAGTTCAGGTGCGAGGTGGGTGTGCTTGTGCCGGAACATATGGACATTACTTGTTGGATGTGAGCTACGAGCAGTCGAAGTGCATCACCGAGCGCATCAATTCGGGCGACCTTTCGATGAAACCAGGCTGGGTAAGGATGTCGATGCACCCAACAATGACCAATAAGGAGCTTGACATTATCCTGTCTGCTATTGGCAAGGTAGCTATGAACCACAGGGAATGGGGGAAAGATTATTACTACGACAAGTACACCAATGAATTCTATCATAAGAACGAGGGCGACCGCAAAGACAATATTGTGCGCCAATGGTTTAGCCTGTGATGACCCCATTTAACCTCATCGCTATCATCGGCCCCACAGCAACAGGTAAATCCCGCCTGGCTGCTTTGCTGGCTCAACGCATAAACGCTGAAATCATCAGCGCCGATTCAAGGCAGGTGTATCGCAGTATGAATCTGGGCACCGGCAAGGACTATGCTAACTATATTGTTGATGGAAAGCCCGTTCCGTATCATCTGCTGGATATTGTCGAGCCTGGCGAGGAATACAATGTGTTCCGGTTTCAGCAGGATTTTTTCAACGCTTTCAATGATATCCAAGCCAGAGGGAAAATGCCAATACTCTGTGGTGGAACCGGTATGTATATCGAAGCGGTGCTAGACAATTACAATCTGATGCAAGTGCCCGCCAATTGGGAGTTAAGAAACTTAATCGGTCAAAAATCATTACATGAACTGGCGGAAATGCTCACGCAAATGAAGCCGGTTCATAATACCACTGACACTATCGACCGCGAGCGAGCCATCAGGGCCATTGAAATTGCTGTGTATGAAAAAGAAAACCAGCCTATATGTCCCTCCCACCCTGTTATCCGGCCTTTGATTTTTGGTATAGCGTTGGATCGCAGCATGGTTCGTGAGCTCATCACACAACGATTGCAGCAGCGACTGGAACAAGGCATGATTGACGAAGTTAAATCGCTGATCACAAAAGGTATAAGCACGGAAAAATTAGACTTCTATGGGTTGGAATACCGTTATATTAGTCGCTATATTGCTGGCCGTATCAGCTACGACGAGATGTTCGGGCAGCTCAACACTGCCATACACCAGTTTGCCAAACGACAGATGACCTGGTTCAGGCGAATGGAGAAAAGAGGGTTTATAATTACATGGATTAATGGGGATTTATTCGATACTGAGCGAATGGCTACCATCCTATGTCGCTTGCAATAGGGATATTCCGTTTTTCAATTGGAATATCTATAGACACCATTGCTAAACGCAATGATCATAAATCATGTTAAGCATCAATAGTAAGACTCCCATGCATTAGCTGTAGCTAAATTAAGTATTGCCTTGCATCACATCTAGATAACTACAGACTAACTTGAAAATAGTTAAAAGCCTCACTGACTCATAATGATATTGACTATACCAATAATATCAAGTACATTGATGGTGCCACTCGCATTAACATCAGCATTTTCAAAACAGAATGGATTGGGATTCAGATCCATAATGTAATTGACACATGTGATGACATCTAATACGTTCACCATTCCATCGCAATTGGCATCACCCAAAAGTATGTTGACTGCAGGGAGTGTGGCGAAGCTGATCGGGCCTGACCAGTTGCTCAAATTCCCCTCACCGCATACCGCACGCACGTAGGCGTCAAAGGGAGAGTTTGGCGCAAGACTGCTAAGTGTATAGTTAGTGCTAGTAATTGCTGTTACCAAAGTTCCCTGCGAGGCCGGGTTAAACCCAGCCGGTCCGTAAACCAATTGCCACGAAATCTCTTGTCCGTTGGGTATCCACTGGAGGCTTGCGCCACCGGCCGTAATATTTGATGCCGCCTGAAGCGTTGGTGCCACGCAGGCTACATTTGAAGCAATCAGCAGGTTATCAATATAAATATAGTGCATTGTCCAATCACTATAAAAGGCTTTAAGGGCAATATACTTGTCCTGACCGGTGTAATTCGTCAGATGGAATTCATAGTTATCCCATTCATCACCGATATTAATAGTATTCAATGCATTAAACGTAGTATGATTCGTTGGATCGCTCATGGTTCCGATGATGACCCCACTATAATATAATTGTTTTCTGCCGGGTATTTCGGCATCAAAATTAACAAACAAGGTATTCAGGTTTGTTGCTATTTCGGGTGAAATAAAAATCAACACAGCTCCTTCATCATAACTACGATAAAATTCCAGTGAATTGTTGCTGTTATATCCTGACCCGCCCACCCTGATAGCAGAGTTTGGCCCAGCGTTTGCAACAATTTTACTCCAGCAAAGCGGAATTGATCCCCAAGAAACTGCTTCAAAATCTTCGAACAAAGGAACACCCTGAAGGCCACAAAGAGTCCTTGCATTTCTGTTCAACCCCCTGGAATATTCGTTGGTGTTGTTTACCGACCATGCCTTATAATAATAAACAATATTGCCCATCAGACCGGTGTGATTAAACAAAGTATTATTCCCAACATATAACACCATTCCACCTCCTGGAATGAGGACTCCGGCACCATACGCAGTTCCATCAACCGGAACCCCAAACTGGTTGGCAGTATTGTATGCAATCATCACCTGGTCATTGGCAGGGTTGGGTATCCATGTTAACCCTATCACAGATGAACTCAAAGCCTGTGCATTAAATGCCTGTGGGTTGAATACATTTTGTAACGGACAATCTGTTTGAAAAGAATGTAATATCTGCCCAATGTACATGTCAGGTCCGGGTTGCCAATGGAAGATTTGATTACCGGCCGGATCAAACACCCTGAAACCAATCTCATCAGTGTAGTCGCCCACGAATACAGGAACAATCTGGGTAGGCCGGTTATCGCATAGCAAAACTTCGACTGGTCCAAAATTATAACCATCATCAAATCCCTCACCAAAATATGCAACCATCATTCCTCCCTGTTTGAATCCAATAACGGTGCCATGCCAACCATCACCATAATCATCATATAATTCCACTGTATAGGCACATTGCTCCACGAATGTGCAGGGAAAAGTGGTAAAATTGACCGGTCCAAACCAGGGACTATCTTCCTTTGATCCGCAATTTGAGCGTACATAGGCTGAATATGCTGTGTTGTTATTCAGACCTGAAAGGAGAAAATTAGTTTGAGTAATCCCTGAAACAAGAGTGCCTTCGGTGTGACTGATACCTTGTAACCCCCAAACGATGTCCCATTGTGTGGCCTGAGCAGTTTCTATCCATGAAAGCATAACGCTGATATCTGTATGTTCAGATACCTTTACATTGGCAGGAGGAGGACAAGCAACCGGGGTACAAATGCTTAAAAAACTATATAATATACTGCCGTGTGCGAGGTTACCTCCGGTGGGTAATTCAAACAGAACACCACCCCATGGGTTATATATTGTAAATCCAACTTCCTCAGGGTAATCATCTGCTGCCAGAACGATGACTTCAGTAACATAGTCAGGGCAAATTAACAAATTAACCGGGCCAAAGCTATTTCCATCAATAAATTCCGGGCCAAAAAAGGCCATTACCATACCATTCTGTCGAAGCCCAATGATAGCACCTTGCCACCCATCCCCAAATTCATCCATTAATTGAACTGTGTACTGGCATAAGGAAGCAGGATCGCAAACAGGTTCACAAGCTGACTGGAAGGTGAATATAACATCCCCCTCTTCAAAATCACTATCAAAGGGCAAACTGAATAATGAACTGCCCCAGGGGTAATCAATTGAAAATCCAACTTCATCAACATAATCATCCTCAATAATAACCACTATTTCAGTTAATTGACCACTACAAAGCTTTATCTCAAAAGGTCCAAAGCTTGTCCCGTCATCAAACCCGGTACCAAAAACCGCAACAATGACTCCATTTTGTCTAAATCCAAATACTCCACCCTGCCATCCATCTCCATAATCATCGAATAAATGTATATTGTAAGAACACATATCTTGAGGAATGCAAATCGGATAACAATCACTCTCAAATGTATACACCACATCATTAAGATAGAAGTTACTTTCGAAAGGAAAATGAAAATAATTGAGCAAAATAAACCCAACCTCGTCAGGGTATCCGTCTTCATTTAAAACAACTATATCGGTTGAGACACCAGGGCATAGGTTGATCTCAACAGGGCCAAACGAATAGCCATCATCGAAGCCCTGGCCAAAGGTTGCAACGATATCTCCATTTTGCCTGATACCAAAGAGAGCGCCCTACCAACCGTCGCCATATTCATCGAGCAACAAAACCTTAAAGGTGCACATCTCAGCAGGGTCGCAAAGGTTGTTGTTTGTTAATTGGCCCAAGCCTTTAAGTTCCTGGCGATCAAAGCCAGGCTTCTCAGGTTTAATACGTTTAACCTTTTCAGTTTTCAGTGTCCTGGGTTCGAGCGTTGTTTTTTGCTTTACTTGTGAATAAGTTGCAATAGCTGCAAGTATCAGGGCTGAAAGTAAGAGGAAATGAAGTTGTTTTTTCATGGCTGGGTGGTATTAGTTATGTTAAAATTATCAAAGAAATACTATACAACTGAAATGAAAAAATTCAATGGGCTAAATTAAATCAATCGAAGCACTAAAGCAAGGTCAGAATGAAATTTAGAACGATTTTAGATTAGCAACTCGTAATCCCCTTGAATAGCAGGCAGCAGGCTTAGGAAATCTATATTCATTGCAAATTGCAGATTGAATGTTTAGTCCATTTCGAAAAGCAAAAATGAAAGCATAGCCACTAACCTGCCCGACAGTACAAGTGCCTTTGCGCTGGCAAGGGGATGGCAAAAATTTGGCCCAACTTGCTGCCTGGTATAATACCAGCATGATCGCAGTTGTAGCACCTTGGGTTATTCGTTCGATTTGTCGGGCAGCAAGGGCACAAATCGGAATGCCCCATGCTCTTTCATCTGCAATTCGCCCTCGGGCAACTTCCGCACCACGGTCATGCGTTGTGCATCGCCTTCGTCGAGAGGCAACACCAGCAACCCACCTGTTTTGAGTTGCTCAATCAAAGGAACGGGGACATATGGTGCTGCAGCTGTGACCAGGATTTTATCGTAAGGTGCAAAAGCAGGCAAGCCCTTAAAGCCATCGCCATAAAAAACCTTAATCTGCCCGAAACCAATCGTCGGAAGAAAGGTCTTTGCCTTCTGATAGAGTGATTTATGACGCTCAATGGTGAAAACTTTTGCACCCATCTGTGCCAGGATGCAAGCCTGATAACCCGAACCGGTTCCGACTTCAAGAATCTTATCACCTTTGTGAACATCCAGTAGCAGGGTTTGATAGGCCACTGTGTAAGGCTGTGATATGGTTTGCGCTGCCCCTATCGGGAAAGGTTTGTCGTCGTAGGCAAACTCCAGGAATGAAGAATCGAAAAAAAAATGCCGCGGCACCATTTCCATGGCTTGCAGCACAGCTTGATTATTTATGCCTTTATGCCTGATGTTTTCGATCAGCTTTTTGCGTAAACCCTGGTGTCGGTAATTGTCCTCCATTAGAACACTAATCACTAATTATACCTTAAGCGGTCGTAGATTGCGTCTTTTAACAAGTAAACAGTAGCAGTGGCAGTAGCAGTAGCAGTAAATTGGACTGCTGCTGCTACTGCCACTGCTACTTCAGACAGTAACTTCTTCCCGATTGTAATATGAATGAATAACAGTTTTTTATGATTAATTCCGAAACATTACAAAAGTACATATATTTCTTTGACAAGCACTACATGAATAAACTCAGGTGCAAGCAGGCAGTTGCCGCGACCTGCAACTTGTATTGCAAATCTCTACATATCTGGCAGAATGGTTAATGGGAATTAAATAGAGCGAGGTAAGACGAAAAATGTTAGTTTTGCAAAAAACTGATTCATGCTGAAGATTGGAGTTTTGGGGGCCGGGCATCTCGGTAAAATACACATCAAATGCATCAAACAAATAAAAGAATTTGAGCTTTCTGGTTTCTACGACCCCAACCAAGCCATTGCTGCAGAAGTAGAACAATGCTTTGGCATACGTCGTTTCGAAGATATTGACGAGCTCATTGCAGCGGTTGATGTGGTGGATATTGTAACTCCAACTGTTTCACATTTCGATTGCGCGCAACGATCGCTAAAAAAGTTCCGTCATGTTTTCATCGAGAAGCCCATCGTTGCAACTCCGGCAGAAGCCCTCGAACTGATTGAACTTGCCAGGGAGGCTGGTGTAAAAGTGCAGGTAGGGCATGTCGAACGGTTTAATCCTGCATTCCTGGCTGCCCAGCCTTATTTGAACAACCCCATGTTTATCGAAGCGCACCGTCTTTCGCAGTTCAATCCGCGCGGAACAGATGTGCCGGTGATCCTTGACCTGATGATTCATGACATTGACATCATCCTTAGTATCGTAAAATCCGATATCCATAAGATCAATGCCAGTGGTGTGGCAGTAATCAGCGATACTCCCGACATTGCCAATGCCCGTATCGAATTCAACAACGGTTGCGTAGCCAACCTTACTGCCAGCCGCATCTCGCTGAAGAATATGCGCAAAACACGGTTCTTCCAGCGCGACGGATACATAGCTGTTGATTACCTGGAAAAAGAATTGGATATCATTCGCATACGCGACCTCGACGCTCACAATCACGACCCCCTGGCCATGTTGCTTAATATGGGGGATGGAAAACCCAACAAGCAGATCTTTTTCGAAAAACCTGCGATTCCTCCTATTAACGCCATCGTTAAAGAGCTCGAGAGCTTTTATTTTGCCATCACAAACAACACTGAGCCACCGGTTACTATCAATGATGGATACAATGCCCTTGAGATAGCCCATCAGATTATCGGTAAAATCAATCGTTCGCCGCTTAACCTCAAATAATGTACGTTGCTTTCGAGTCATTCTGTATTAATGACTTGGGGGACTAATCCTCCATGTGCATCATAAATGCGAATGGTATGCCCGGTAGTTCTCAAAAAAATCTGTCCTATTGCTTTTTTGTCAACGAGAGCAATATTAAACTTCCGGTATCGTTTGAATTAACTTAATCCCTTGATTGAAGCACCAAAAAGGCGACTTTATGAAGCTAGTGATTCTGCGCTTCAGTTTCTTTTCTTTATTCACAGTACTGTTATGCTTGTATTCGTGCCGCGACAATGCCAACGATGGCATACCGGCTTATATTCAAATTGATAAAATCAGCCTCATCACACAACCTGCACAGGGCACTGCATCGCACAAAATCACCGATGCCTGGGTTTTTATCGGCGATGAGCTCATCGGGGCTTTTGAACTCCCTGTCACTTTTCCGGTGCTAAAAACAGGCAGCCAGGAAATAACTATCCAGGCAGGAATTAAAATCAATGGCATTTCCGCCACACGTGCTCCCTATCCTTTCTATAATCCCTTGATTGTTAGTGTTAATCTTGAGGCTGGCTCCATTACCAGGATTACTGATTTGGTCACCACGTATAAAAGCAATGCTGTTTTTGCCTGGATGGAGAATTTCGAGGGAAACTCAATTTCGATTGACACCACCGTCAACAGCCAAACAGGTTTTCGCAAAATCAGCACAGCAAGTCTTATTTTTGACTATCCCGGAGAGCAGAACAACTACTCAGCTATGGCAAGCTTTTCGGGCAGTGCCAACCTTTTTGAATGTGCTTCAGTGCAACAGTATTTGCTCCCCCGCAATGATAGTCCGGTTTTTGTTGAATTAAACTACCGTAGCAACAATTTACTCACCACTGGGGTTTTTGCGTATGCAAACCAGCAAGTTTCGCAAAAATCAATTCTCGTATTAAACCCAACCGCGACCTGGAATAAAGTTTACATCAATTTAACGCCCACCGTACAACTAACATCCAATGCAACCGGATTTAAAGTTTTTCTCGGGGCTTTGCGCGATGCAAATGTTGATACAGCGCAAGTGTTTTTCGATAATCTTAAATTAATACATTTTTAAACCCTACTATGAATAGAAAACTACAAGTTGCCAAATATGTTCTTGCTGACCTCATTGCTGCTGTCGTTGCATGGAGTTTGTTTTTTTTATATCGTAAATCGAACGACCCCAGCATTAATATCACCTTTACAGAGATTTTTGACGATCCAAACTACTATGTGGGGGTTGTTGTCATTCCTATGTTCTGGCTTGTTCTCTACATCCTAATTGGAACTTACAGACGAATCTACCGTAAATCCCGTCTAAAGGAACTCGGGCAAACTCTGCTGATCAGCCTCATTGGTGTGATTCTTATTTTTTTCGCCCTCATTCTCGACGATTTCATCATCTCCTATAAATACTACTACGTATCGTTCGGGGCATTGTTAGCCCTTCATTTTGGTTTTACGTATTTTTTTCGGCTTATCCTAACGACCATCACAGTCTATAAGATCCAGCATAAGATCATTGGTTTCAATACCATCGTCGTGGGAAGTAACGGAAATGCCATTTCGATATACCATGAGATTGAAAACCAGGAAAAATCATCGGGCAACTTTTTTGTAGGATTCGTAAACGCCAAAGACTACACCGATTACAAAATTGATAAGTATCTGCCACGTCTTGGCAACCTGGACGATCTTAAAACCATTGTTACGCAACATAATATAGAGGAGGTAGTCATTGCCATTGAACGCTCGGAGCACAAAACCATCGAGAAGATTATCACAGAACTTGAGGATGTTAATGTGATGATAAAGATTATTCCCGATATGCAGGACTTCCTGCTGGGCACCGTGAAAACCGAATCTATTTTTCATACACCTCTCATCCTGCTATCACCCGATTTGATGCCTGCCTGGCAGTATTCGCTCAAAAGGGTGATGGATGTGGTAATTTCGATTATTGCTATGATCCTTCTATTACCGGCCTATTTATTCACAGCCCTGGGGGTCAAGCTATCGTCGAAGGGACCGATTATTTATTCCCAGGAACGTATCGGCCTCAGAGGGAAACCCTTCCAAATGCACAAATTCAGATCAATGTACTGTGATGCAGAAAAAGACGGTCCTCAGCTATCCTCGAAAAGCGACCCTCGCATCACGCCTTTCGGGCGGTTCACTCGTAAAGTAAGGCTTGATGAGATTCCACAGTTCTGGAGTGTGCTCATTGGAGATATGGCGCTTGTAGGCCCTCGCCCCGAACGTAAGTTCTTTATCAACCAGATAGTTCAGCGCGCACCGCATTACAAGCTTCTGCTAAAAGTCAAACCCGGTATTACCTCTTGGGGGCAGGTGAAGTTTGGCTATGCACAAAATGTGGACGAAATGATCGAGCGGCTCAAGTACGATATACTCTACATTGAGAACATGTCGTTGGCCATGGACATCAAAATTTTGATTTACACTGTCTTGATTGTCCTGCAGGGGCGTGGGAAATAGTTGTTAGATAGCTCCGCTTTCTATCATGCGCACGATACGCTCGATATCCCTGTCGTTAGCCTCCGGATCGTAATGCATTTTTAGGTTGAACCCAAAAATCCGCGCGAACGATTGCCAGAAAAAAGCCCTGAACTTACCCCTAAACTCACTCACAACTTCATAGGAGGTATTCCCGGTTTCGCGGTCAATCAGTTTAAGTAATATCCAGCCTTGCGACACTGTAAAATTTCGCAGGTCGCCCTCAAATTCGTTGCGTAAATCATCTTCAGCTTTTTTCATGGCTTCTCTTTTTTCCTTTTCGGTGCCAAGTGTCGTAAGAACTTGTTCATACTCACGCATTTTAATACCCGCCAGCCTGGCATAAGGATATACCACTTTCACATTCCTCACCAATCGGTTGAACCTGCGTTCTTCAGCAGCATTCTTAAAGATCATTGGGGCATAGACTACCAACTCGGGCAACCTGATTACGGGGATTGTATCATTGCCCTCGATATAGGCGGCTGTTATAATAGCCCACTGCTGCTGGGCTTTTCCAGCATTGTAAAGTAGAATTAACAGGGATACAATTATTAGAAAATCTCTCTTCATCGGTAGTCACTCAAGCAAGGACAATGACTGTGAACCAAGTTTTATGCCAGAAACAATTCCCTAAAACTAAGCCCACCCTCACATACTACATAATGAACCTCAAAAAATTACAGGTGAACTTCGACAGAGGACTGCAGGAGTTTAGGCCACTTTCAATCTTGCAACACTTGATTGGCTCACTTTTTCTTCAGCATATCGTTTTGTGATTTTCAGCTCCTGTGACTGGTTATCAGCCGATGGCAATTCAAACATGGCATCGTTGAGTATGGCTTCCAGGATAGAACGCAATCCCCTGGCCCCAAGCTTGAATTCGATGGCTTTATCAACAATAAAGTCGAATACATTATCACTGAATGTCAGGTGGATATTATCCATTTCGAACAATCGCTCAAATTGTTTCACCAGCGAATTTTTAGGCTCGCTGAGTATGCGTTTTAATATATCCCGATCGAGAGGATTCAGATAGGTAACAACGGGTAAGCGTCCTACCAGCTCGGGAATTAAACCGAAGCGTTTAAGATCCTGAGGCGCAACATATTGCATCAGATTGTCTTTGTCAATGCTCTCGCGGTCCTTATCTTTTTTGAATCCGATGACATTGGTTTGCAGGCGCGATGCGATGATTTTTTCAATACCATCGAAGGCTCCACCGGTAACGAACAAGACGTTCTGTGTGTTTACCTGTATCATTTTTTGTTCCGGATGCTTGCGTCCGCCCTGTGGAGGGACATTGACTATAGTACCTTCAAGCATCTTGAGCAAGGCCTGCTGAACACCTTCGCCTGATACGTCGCGGGTGATGGAAGGGTTATCACTTTTGCGGGCTATCTTATCAATTTCATCAATAAATACAATACCTTGTTCGGCAGCAGATACATCGAAGTCGGCCACCTGCAGAAGCCGCGAGAGGATACTCTCAACATCTTCGCCCACATAGCCTGCCTCGGTGAGTACAGTGGCATCGGCAATGCAAAACGGAACTTTAAGCAAACGAGCGATCGTGCGAGCCATCAGGGTTTTGCCGGTTCCTGTTTCACCAACCAGGATTACATTCGACTTTTCTATCTCGACATCGTCGCCTTTTTGCTTGTGTTTCGAAGGAAGAATACGCTTATAATGGTTGTACACAGCCACCGAAAGAATTTTCTTTGCATCGTCCTGCCCAATCACATACTGGTCGAGATGATCCTTGATTTCCTTGGGTCTCAACAGCTCGAACTTGGTAGTTAACTTCTTTTTTCTGCTCGTAAACTCCTCATTAAGAACATCATTAGCTTGCGAAATGCAATTATCGCAAATGTGGGCATCAATACCGGATATCAGCAAGTTGGTGTCGCTTTTCTTTCTTCCACAAAATGAACAAAGCTCAATCTTTTTTGCCATTGTATTGTTTTTGCGTAATTATTTAGGTATTTAGGCTTTTAGGTTGTAGGTTGTAGGCTGTAGGCTTTTAGGTTGTAGGTTGTAGGCTGTAGGCTTTTAGGCTGTAGGCTTTTAGGCTGTAGGCTTTTAGGCTGTAGGCTTTTAGGCTGTAGGCTTTTAGGCTGCGAACCGTTGAATATTACCGCAATGCTCGAATCAATTCGCCTAACACTTTTTCTAATTTATTGTGATCTCTCATATTCTACTGCCTAATAGCCTAATTCTCTATGTACCTATATAGTTACGTTTTTACTCACTATTTTCAGCGATTTTTCGAGTCTGAGGAAGATATATTATTGTAAGATAATCAAATTAACGCTTTACATTTTTCAACAGTACTTCGTCAATCATTCCATAGCTTTTTGCTTCTAAGGCGGTCATCCAGTAATCGCGGTCGCTGTCTTTTTCAATCTTTTCGTATGGCTGTCCCGAGTGCAAGGCAATGATATCATATAGCTCTGTACGAAGTTTGAGTATCTCACGGGTAGTTATTTCGATATCTGAAGCTTGTCCCTGTGTGCCTCCCATAGGTTGATGAATAAGTATGCGGCTATGCTTTAGTGCCGAGCGTTTTTTAGGGGCCCCGGAACAGAGCAGCACGGCACCCATCGAAGCGGCAATACCGGTACAGATGGTAGAGATCTCGGGTTGAACGTATTGCATAGTATCGTAGATTCCTAATCCAGCATAAACATTTCCACCGGGAGTATTCAAATAGATCTGGATGTCTTTTTTTGTATCTGTCGAATCGAGGAACAGCAATTGAGCCTGGATGATGTTGGCCACATAATCATCAATCGGGACACCGAGGAAGATAATGCGATCCATCATAAGCCTTGAGAACACGTCCATGGTGGCTATGTTCAACTGGCGTTCTTCGATGATCGTGGGTGAAATGTAGTTACTAATTGTTGAAGTAAACCTGTGAAGTGTCATGCTGTTGATGCCCAAGTGCTTAACAGCATATTTGGTGAATTCGTCGTTGCGCATAATATTATTCTTTGATTGATTTATTACTGTTCATGTCAATGAATTCTTCTAACGTTACTTCTTTGGTGTTTAGTGTCAGATTGCTTGTTAAAACTTGTAGCAATCGCCTGCCAAACAACTCATCTTTGGCTTTTTCAACTTCTTCCTTCTTTTTCATAAAACCATCAACAACTGTGATTAGTTTTTTGTCGTCTATCTCGAGTTGATGGCCATAACGCTGTGTGAAATAAGATTTCACCAACTCCTTCACGTCCTCATCACTCACTTCGAGTGAAAATATGGAACTAATTTTTTGCCTGATTAGTTCCCATTTGAATCCATTGACCATGGTGGGATAATCCTTTTCGATATCCTCAACCGTTACTTCTTTTCGGCTGTTTCCTTTCACCAATCGTTTTAAAAAAGTTTCGGGCAAATTGAATGGATTGGCTTCGATGAGTTTTTCGAGAGCCTCCTGTAAAAACAGCTTATCGCTTTCGCCGGTGTAGGAACTCTGGATACGTTCCCGGAGGTGGTTGCGGAAGTGTTCCTCGTCCATATCGTCATGTCCCGGGAAGACACGCTCAAAAAACGTTGCATTCATTTCGGCCGCTACCATCCGTGAAATATCACTGACCACCAATCGAAACATACCTTGCACGTGTTTGGCTTTGCTTTCGGTAATTCGTAAGCTTCGCGCAATGGCACTGTCGCTTTTCAGCACCTGGCGAATATCAAAATCAATGGTATCGCCGGCTCGGAGGCCGACAAAACGCTGACGTTGCCCATTATCGCTGATGGTTCGCAGGAAAAAATAACTTTGTGCTTTCTGACCGCCTTGCAGTTCAGCTCCCCGCTCGTCAATTTGAAAAAGGTCGCCATTAAGCCAGTCATTTTCTTCGGTAATTTCCGGATGTTCAAGGTCCCCCTGGCTTTCGCGAAGATGCTCAATCTCGCTATTTACAGTGTCCTCATCGGACAGAATTTTATAGTAATCAACTTCTATGTCTTTTGATAAGTTGAGTTCAAAGTCGGGCGCCAAACCGAGGTCAAAAAACAAGGTAAATTCCGTATCAGGTTGCCAGTTAACCTGAGGAGTTTTTTCATCATTTGGCATAGGATAACCGATGATATTCAGCTTGTTTGTGTGCAGGTAGTTAGTAAGTGCTTCTGAAACGAGCTTATTCACCTCATCGGCAACAACTGCTTGGCCATACATTTTTTTTATCATTCCAACGGGCACCTTACCCGGCCTGAAACCTGGCAGATTGGCCTTGCGTTGATAATCTTTGAGTGATTTGTTTACTTTTTCGGAGTAATCGTCAGCCGTTACTTCAACCTTTAACGTTGCAGCGAGTTCACCGGTTGATTCTTTAGAAATGTTCATGTTTTTGAATAAGTATAAATAGGTAAGCAGAAGCTTTGAAATTTGGAGTGCAAAGTTAATATTTTTCGTTAATTTACCGACTAACGCCTTCTGCCAGCACATCCAAAGATTGAGTAAAAAAAAGCCCCCTACAGGGAGCTTTCTTTGCAAGTAGTTTAGAAGGTTATTGTTGAACAATCACGTCCATCTTGATTTTATCACCACGATAGAGTGTGACCACTTTAACAAGCCCTAATTTACCGGCTTGTGTCTTAAACATGAATACCTGGTTTTCGGCCAGTTGATTTATTCTTGTGAGTGAGTTGGCTGTGTTGAAATCGGGAAATTTATAAACGCTGCCAATCACATTAAACTGGGCTACTGTGATGGTGGAGGTGTTGAACCGAGTCTGGTTCTTGGTGCTCCAACCTGATATGGCTGCGAAAGTTGATTGGGCGGTTGCGTCGTCGGGCGATGCAATGGTGTTAAGACTGGTGGCTCCCTTAAAGAAAACCAGGTCAACCTTGGTAGCATTTGTTCCGGCAGGCCCGATAAGGTACACTGCTTCGTCGGCAGTGTTGTAGAAGCTGCCAAATTCGGTATCATTGAAGGAGCCGAGTGCGACATTTGATTTTTTCTTTACTGTAACACCGGAAGAATTCACAGTTACGATGAAAGAAACTTCCGCAATCAACCCACCATCGGCCTCAACTTTGGCAACCAATCGGCTGACGCCCACATTGCTATAACTAATGTTCCAATCACCAGTAAAAGTATCATGGTTCAATGTTGAATCAATCAAGGGGAAGGTTGAATGGTTGGCGATGGATGCCAGCGTAAACTTTGTTAGCTTTCTGTTGGATGTTGTGCTTTTAAAAGCAGTTACACCAATAAGGATGACTGTCCGTCAACAATGGTTACATCACTCGATGTATAAGTTGCACTCCCTTTCCAGGTAATCGTCGGGCCGGCGTCTTCTTTCTCACAGGAACTAATAACAAGCAAGCCGATGGCAATTATAATTGCTGCCATTAAAAAATTCCATTTTTTCATGTTCATGTTAAATTTGTCGGGGTTAATTAAAATGATGCAACTTGAAAATAGTTTGAAGATATGCACTGCAAAGATAGCTTTTTTTTGCCATTATCTTTCTTCTTGCCATGTTTTATTGAGGATTGAAATGTTGGGCCCACTTCGATCCTAACAGTGCGTGATGGAAGTGGACTCAAGTTTAGGAATTATTTATATTAAATCAATGCAACCTTTTTCTATGATTTATCGTCAATGCAAAAAGGAGTTAATATATTTGCAACTCATCAATGCAGGATGCAGTCAGTCATAAAAACACAGGAGGGATTATCAAGAAACACGGCTATTTAAGGATTATAATCGCAGAGTGCATTGCATATTAATATGTGCGCTTAACTCATTATTGGTGGTACAGGAACACATAAAAACAAATTACCCAACGTATTGCGTACCACAACCGATATAATCACAACCTCAAGACACGGGCAAGGTTTTAGTAAAAAATGGGATGATTATCAGGGTAGACAAACACAAAACAGCATCCAAACTCACTCGCCTGTCAAAGGGAATACCTCAAGAAAAAATTTCTAATACGATCTCAATGAATTTTTATCACTATTTTTATCTAATCAAAAAGTTGTCCCGAATATGCAGGATGACTTGAATTCAGCATTAAATAAGAGAACCCACATTCATAAACCTTAAAATTAATTACATTATGAGAAATTTAACCAAAACATCACTCCTATGCGGAGTAATGATGCTTACGGCTTTTAGCTGTGAGAAAGATAAAAACGAACTTCCTGTTGAGTTTAAAATGCGATTACTCGACACACTTGGTAACGAAAAAACTGTATTCAATGAGGGCGAAAATGTAATTTTCAGCTTTGTTATTAATAATAGTACAAGTGAAGACATGTATTTTGCTGGAATGAATAATATCGATGATTTTTTTCGTTTATACAAACTAAACACTTCAGAAGGTGACATAGATTTAGGAAAACCTTATAAACATATTTTTTGCGAATATATTGGAGCTTTAAGAATTCCTGCAAACGGAATATTTAAAATTGAAATTCCTTGGTTATGGAATGAAAACCAAATCTATGGATATATTGGATGTCCACATGGATCTTATCATAGCGTTACATCCCCATTGACAAAAGGCTATTATAGAACTGCTTTTACAAGTTCGTTTAAAATCAATAATGTACAAACAGAAGAAAAACATTTTGAAATAAAATTTACTGTAAAATAAATGAACATGAAAAAATACATATTAACAGCATTATTTGCTGCGATATTAGTGAATATATCAGCGCAAGTAATAACGAGAACAACCGATAGTAAAACTATTGATAACAGCATTAAATTAGGTAACAAGTCAGTAACCACAATTCAAGTGCTGCCTAAATTTGATGTTGATAAATTACTTGCAGAAGATGAAGCAGAAAAAGCCGCAGGTTTACCTTTTCGTTTTGGTTATATTTTTGAAACTAACTACAGCATAAAAAATAGCGGACAATGGACTGAATTGTCAGAAGGAAGAGTTTGGGCATTACAAATTGTTTCCAAAGGTGCTTTTTCCATTAATTTGACTTACGATAAATTCTACCTTCCGAAAGGCAGCCATTTGTATGTCTACAATTCGGATAAAACTGTTTTGCAGGGACCAATTACTTCAGAACACAATACACTTGATGGCCAATTTGCAACAGATTTAATTCAAGGTTCTGCAATAATTTTGGAGTACTTTGAACCTAATGAAGTTAAAGAAAAAGGGATAATCTCAATATCAAAGGTGGTTCATGGATACGTCAATTTATTCTCTGAACCCACAAAAGGATTTGGTTCTTCCGCCAGCTGCAATATTAATATTAATTGCCCTCAAGGACAAGCGTGGCAAGCAGAAAGTAATTCAGTGGCAATGATTTTAGTTGGCGATAATAGAATTTGTTCTGGTGCATTAATAAATAACGCTTGTCAAAATTTTATTCCTTACTTCCTTACTGCAAACCATTGCATACAAAATCAAAATGTTGCAAATTGGACTTGTCGCTTTGGCTATAAGAGTCCGACATGCAGTGGAGGTGATGGTTATTTCTATTACTCATATTTTGGCTCTACACTTCGGGCAAGCAATGCAGACACTGACTTTGCACTTTTAGAGCTAAATCAAAGACCGATGGGAAATACTGGTATCACTTACGCAGGTTGGTCAAGAAATCCAAATGCACCTAATTCGTCAGTAGGTATTCATCATCCTAATGGAGATGTTATGAAGATTTCAATAGAAAATAATCAAGCAACATCGATTGCATGGTATGAAGGTCCAGCAAATACTCATTGGCGAGTAAGTTTTGACCAAGGAATTATCCAACATGGTTCATCCGGTTCGCCATTATTTGACCAAAATCGTCTAATAGTAGGGCAATTACATGGAAATCAAAATAACATTTGCCCTCTGGGGAATGATTTTAATTGTTGGTGCGTTACACAAATACCTATAGGAGAATACGGTCGTTTTGATGTTTCATGGAACAACGGATTAGCTGCTTGGCTTGACCCAAATGGCACTAATGTTATGAATA
>JAUXXY010000145.1 GCA_030684735.1 Bacteroidales bacterium
CTGGTGAAGGAACTGCTGTATATGCCCGATGTATTGGTTGAAAAAAATGAAACAATGGAAGAGGTGGCTCAAAAATTCCATTCTTGTCAGCATTATAACCTGCCCGTGCTCGATCAGGGTAAATACTGTGGTTTTGTGTCGCGGGCAAACCTGTTTTCGGCCTATCGTAAAATTATTCATGAATTTTCTGAAGAATAACAAAGGTAACTACTCAGTCAATCTAAAATATTAAAAAACAAATACATACCACAGATTAAATTAAACATTTTTTATAGATTCACAAAGAAAACAACCTTTGGTTGTTTAAAATCTGTGAATCTGTGGCTGTTAAACCTAATATCGTGGCTGAGTAGTTACTAATAAAGAATATTAACCCTTTAAAAACCAATATTTTATGACAAAAACAGGAAAAGACAATGGCTTCAGCAGGCGTCGCTTTTTTAAATTGGCAGCAGTCGGGGGATTGGGCACTATGTTGTTGCCCTCAGGATTGAAAGAAACGCTGGCACAGGCTCTGCCTGCACAAAAACCAGCCACCAACATCAACGATGCATTGAATTACCCTCGCACGGAATGGTCACTTCCAGGCAAGTTTCCAGGTAAGGTGATAAAGGTGACCCATGCCCGATGTGTCGAAGATGGAAAGCCATTGCAAGAACCTGTCTTTCAAATGTTAGAAAAATCCATGCTTTCGCTAACAGGTGCATCTAATATCAATGATGCCTGGCGCATTTTTGTGAAACCCGGTGAAACACTTGGTCTGAAACTTAATCCCATCGGCGGAAAGTTGCTTTCGACTAGCCATGAGTTGGTTCGCAGCGTGATTGAGCAATTAATGATTGCAGGCATCCCGAAGGAGAACATTGTGTTGTGGGATCGCCGTGAGTTTCAGTTACACGAAGCAGGATTTACACCCGAAGCGTACCCAGGCATAACCATCACAGGTACAGAAAAAAAAGATGCTGATGGATCGTTCTATGGAACAGATGGAAGGTTATACAGTGAAGTTATGATTGACAAAGACTGGTATTATTGGGCCGACGTGGAAGGCGACTATGACGATTACACGCTACCATACATGGTGAATAAAGGCAAATATTCATATTTCAGCAAGATTTGTACCCAGCAGGTGGATAAGATCATCAATATGCCTATCCTAAAGAATGCCGGCTCATCCATCACCCTATGTCTGAAAAATTTGGGCTATGGTGTAATCACAAATACCGGGCGGCTGCATAAGGAGCTATGGGGTGAAACAAGTGCTGAGGTACCTTGTTTTCAGCCTGTGCGCGACAAGGTGGTGCTTAATATCGCCGATGGTTTGATTGGCTGCTTCAATGGCGGGCCAGGTGCAAACCCGCAATTTATTTGCAACTACAACACCCTGCTGCTCGGAACCGATCCGGTAGCAGTCGATCGGATCGGATATGACATGATTTTGGCCAAACGCATTGCCGAAGGCGTGCAACAGGAAGACGTGCCGCGCAGCCGACGCTTTATGGAGTATGCACAAGAGTTGGGCCTTGGAATTGCCGACCGTGAGGCCATCATCCTGCATGAAATACACCTTACCTGATTTTTTCTGAGTTTTCATCTAACCCCAGTCTTCGTGAAACATAAGTTAAAATACTATATCCTTTTATTGTTGGTTTTTCCAATGGGATTTATTTCAGCTCAAACTTCTCCACAAATCAATGAATACGACCTTGTGGGCATTGAGAAAATCACCACCACCATTTTTCCTGCCGAAGGTTTATGGGGCTATATCAATGGCGGAGCCGACCTGTATCTTGAATATGGATTTGAGGAGCTGCTATCACATCGAATCATCATTGACGAAAGTGTTTTTGTAGCTGATATCTACCGCATGGCCTCACCCCGTGCAGCGTATGGAATATTTAGCGTATTGAAATATAAATGCCTCAAATATAACTTCTTACACAAGCACGACTGCTTCACAGCCTATCAATACCTGGCTGCAAAAGGTCAGTACCTGGTTTCGGTGGTTAACCCGACCGGCTCGGAAAAACATCAGCAGATTACTCTTGATATTGCCCGTCTGTTTGTCCGCAAGATATCGGATCATGAACAGTTTATTCCTGTATCTTTTCTTGCTACAGAATTGCAGGAATTTTTGCCTCACCTGATATTTGTCAACGGCCCAATCGGACTGCAAAACGGTTATCCTGCATGGTGCAGGTTTTTCGATGGTTCTGAAGGGTTCAATGCCTGGATATTTCCATTGAAAAATGAAGATGGAACTGGTGTGATTACAAAGGTTGAATTTAATGATGATAGTGAATATCAGCAGTTTATTTTACGAAATAAACTTGAGCTCCCTGGCACCGATACAGTTTCTTCTTACTCGTATAATTGTTTGAGCCTCCTCAAAGCACACCTCAACCTACTGTGGCTGGTGCAGGGGATTGTGGATGCAAGACTAAAGCAGGTGTTGACTGAGTAGAGGTGCTCTTGCAACGGTATAAAAAAATTATAACCGGAGAATTCGGAAAAAATTGTGAAATCTCCGGTTATAGTCAACCCTTCAATTAGGTTGCAAGCCATCGGTGCAGGCAACAGATTGCAGAATGTCGGTGTTACTGATTTCGGTTTCAACCAATTCTCCGGCCATGTAGGCGGCATAAGCAGCCATATCGAAATGGCCATGCCCGCAAAGGTTGAAGAGGATGGTTTTGCCCACGTGCTCCTCGCGGCAACGGATGGCCTCATCAATCACGGTGGCGATGGCATGATTGGCTTCGGGTGCCGGAATGATGCCTTCGGCGCGGATAAACTGCATGCCTGCTTCGAAGCAACGTTGCTGGGTTTGTGACACTGCTTCTATCAGCCCGTCTTTAAGCAACTGGCTCACCAGTACTCCGGCTCCATGATAGCGCAGCCCGCCTGCATGTATGGCAGGAGGCATAAACTGGTGGCCAAGGGTGTACATAGGCAAGAGAGGAGTCAGACCGGCTGTGTCGCCGAAATCGTAGCGAAACTCACCCCTGGTAAGTTTGGGGCAGGAAGCTGGTTCCACTGCTATAAATCGAATATGTTGGTTTTCAGAAAAGTTCAAACGCAAAAACGGAAATGCAATTCCGGCAAA
>JAUXXY010000097.1 GCA_030684735.1 Bacteroidales bacterium
AATGGACTTTCAAGTTTAATGATATTGACCGCAAAATTCAAAAAACGGTCCGACAAATCATCCGAAAGTTTGCTCATAAAATTTGCATTTTGCTATTTGCATTTTGCTATTTGCCATTATTCCTGTTTGGTTGTGCCTGCCCCGTAACGCAGTGTTCGGGGGCTTGTCCACGTTGGGTAGCATATTTCTGATTTATTAGTCCTTGCAATAGTTAAAACCTATATGCTGAAACACATGATCATAGAGTAGGCGAAAAATTCTTGCACCTTCGAATGTTCCCTGCCTCACACGCAATTACGGAATTAATGCTGACTCAAAATCAATTGTTGGATTAAGTGCAATGTGCTCTTTTTAAATGTATTGACGATATGGTTAAGATGCTAAAACGAACGAATTTTTATATGGCCCATGTATGAATGAAAATTCTATGTAAGTTTGTCGTAAAATTAATAAGAAATCGCAAAACCAAACTTCAAGAAGGAGGGAATATGATAAGGTTATTCACGACATTATTTGCCGTTTTTCTAAGTGTCGCGTTTGTATATCAGCCTGCTGGCGCCCAGGCTGTTAAGCTCGTAAGTTCGCCGGCACAGGATCTGCTGATCAAGTGTGAGGTCGAAACAGCGGTGAGCATGCTCCAGGCACTTTATTCAAAAAGCCAACAGGGGGAAATGACCCTTGAGCAGGCAAAAAAACTTGGGGCCGATCTTCTTCGCGAACTCAGTTACGGAACAGATGGATATTTCTGGGCCGATACAGAAGAAGGTGTCAATGTGGTTTTATACGGTAAAAAGGAAGTGGAAGGGAAAAACCGGATTGAGGATAAAGATCATAATGGCACTTTCTATATAAAGGAATTCCTTGAAAAAGGGAAAGCCGGTGGCGGGTATGTTGAATACTGGTTTCCGAAGAAGGGACAGACAACTGTTCAGCCCAAGAGATCATATACGCTCTTGTTTAAGCCATTCGGTTGGGTTGTTGGTACTGGGTACTATTGCTGAAAAGTTTGCAAAAACAATTCAGAGGTAGTTTCAGTTAGTAAGTGCGGCAAAATTGCTCAAAAAGCAATGGAAACCGAAAGAAATTGCTTAACATTGTAAAATCAACAGGTGCCCGAAAAACTGCCCCGTTGATTTTCGATGGTTGGCAAAATAAAATGAAACTCAGATGATAATTGCTATAATCTCTTTACTGGTCGTTATTACTATTTTCTTGCTGGCCATTCGGCTTGCAGCCATGGCCATGATTTTAACCGGTATGTCACAGGAATCAGCACGATTTCAAGCCCTGTCCGCTTTAGCAGGTGTGGGGTTCACCACTAAGGAATCGGAGTCAGTTATTAGCCATCCCGTGCGAAGAAGAATTATCAAATTCCTGATGTTGGGTGGTAATATTGGTGTTCCGGCGGTGGTAGCTACAATTGTTGTTTCATTCCTTACCACAGCCCGGGCAGAAAACTGGTGGTGGCCGGTGCTCATCCTCGTAGTAGGGCTAACCGGGCTCACAATTCTTGCACGAAGCAAGTACACCGAAAGGCACCTGAATACATGGCTTACCTGGGCTTTGAAAAAATGGACCGACCTTGATGCCAGGGACTACATTTCACTGCTTCAGCTTCAAAACGGATACGCTGTTACTGAATTATTTATAGAACCGGGCGACTGGCTCGACGAGAAGACCCTTAGTGAAGCAGCGCTTTCCAAAGAAGGAGTACTTGTATTGGGTATTCAATATCGCGATGGGACTTTCATTGGAACGCCGCGGGCGATTGACATCATCCAATCGGGAGATACTCTGGTTCTGTATGGCCGGATTGATCGTTTGAGAGAGCTTGATCAGCGGGGTGCGGCAGCAGGGGAAACAGCTCACCAGGAAGCTGTAGCTGAACAAACCACCCTGAACAAGACGATAGAAGGGCACAAGAAAGTGTAAATTTTTCGGCTCGCAAGCTCACCGGCCCTCAACACTAACCATTCATCTATTATTTGATTTATTGTATCAATAACCTGCTGGTTTAGAACCGATTGTTTGAAATGTCAGGGGTTGTCAGCTTGTCAACCTATCAAAGCGCACCAATTTTGATTATGGTGGTAGCGTGTGTAAATCGCAGAAAATCAAATGTATAAATATATTTCAAGCATTGGTTATACTATTTCCGCTTCTGCTATTACAATTCATAAATATGACTTCGCCCCGAAAAGCATAGATTCTTCTTCCGACTGAAGCTTTCATAATTTATGGACTACGAAACATTTAAGGTTTCGTCCAAGCCGGCAATCTTAAAAGTTCTCTTAATCAGAGGGTTCGTATTGACTATTGAGAAGTTTTCCCTGTTGATGCTTTTGATAGTCTCAATGCATATCCTGATAAATCCGGATGCAATAAAATCAACCTCTTGCAAATTGAACACTACTTTAATGGGATCTTTTGCTTCTGATTTTCTAGCAGCAATATGGTTTTGTATTTCAGGCCCCAGTTTTAGGCATACATCGGCACCCATTCTTCCTGTCAGATTGCAATGAAGAATTCCGGAGGGTTCTTTAAAATCAAATGTTATCATGATCAGGGTGGTTATGTAAATTATGAGTTTTTATGAAATTCTTTATATAAAGTATCTGCATCAACTGCTTCATCGAACAGCATTTCATTGCTTAGGTTTTGCCATTTAATGTTGGGCCGGCGTCGTGTCACTCTTTTGATATTGATCAGATGTTGGGCGCTGACGTTTTCGGTGGTGATATTTTTCCCGCCTGAGCCACAGCCCAATGTAAACGATACATTCAAGGTATTATATATTCCTCCGACAGCTCCTTGCGACGAGGGCGTATTCACTACTACGCGACCGGCATTCATGACCTCTGCATATTCCATGATCCGTTTTTCATCATTCGCATAGATTGCTGCCGTATGTCCGATCCCTCCGAGGTAATTCAGGTCAATGCACATATTTATGGCTTCGTTATAGTTTTTACAAATATATAAAGCCAGTACAGGTGCAAGGATTTCCCCCGAAAGTGGGTGCTCGGGTCCAATGCCCCCGGGTTGCCCAACAAGCAGGCATGTGTCTTCAGGAATTGTAATTCCAGCCATGCGGGCAATCTCCTGAACAGGTTGCCCGACGATTTCAGGATTCATGGAAAGAGTTCCGGCTACGACAGCGATTTTTTCCACTTTTTTCATCTCATACTCCGAAAGGAGATAACATTTGTGGCGGATCATCTCTTTTTTAATATCTTCGGCAATGGCTTCTTCAATGATAATGGATTGTTCGCTGGCACAGATGGTTCCATTATCAAAAGTCTTAGACTTGATTATCTGTTGGATCGCAAATGCAATATCAGCGCTCTTGTCAATATATACCGGCACATTTCCGGGACCAACACCAATGGTAGGATTTCCTGAACTATAGGCAGCGCTAACGAGCCCTGTGCCTCCTGTTGCCAGGATCAGAGCCAGTTTATGGTGCGACATGATGGCATGTGTAAGATCGCGCGAGTGATCGGTGATAACTTGTATGCAATCATCGGGTGCACCGGCCTTCAAAGCAGCTTCATAGCATATCTCGGCTGCTTTTCTTACACATGTCATAGCCCTGCGGTGGGAGCTTATGATGATTGGGTTTCTGGTTTTCAAACAGATAAGAATCTTGAACAGGGTGGTAGAGGTGGGATTAGTCATTGGGATGATGGCAAAAATTGGGCCGAGGGGTTGCGCAATCTCAGTAATTCCGGCGGCTACATCATCTTTGATGACCCCAACTGTTTTCATTTGCCTGATATCATCATACACAGCCAGTGAGCCAGTGACGTTTTTAATCACTTTATCCTGCCACCTGCCGAGTTTAGTCTCCTCAGCTGCCATTTTGGCTAGAGAGATTCGATTATTCAAGCCTGCTTTATAAACCTGCTCAACAATAAAATCGGTTTCCTGCTGGTTTAACTGGTTAAATATTCCGGCTGCCATTGCCGCCCGATCCATAAACTCATTTGCCATTTCGTTGAAATCCATGATTGGTGGTATTAGGATTAATAATTGTTCCTTTTAAAGATGCTGTGCGGCCGGTTTCGGGCTGTGCGTTGGTGGATTTTTGAAGTACTCAACTGTCTGCCCGCGCTAAAGTTTATTAAATGCCTTATTCCCACTTGTACTGTCCGTTCACCAACTAAAAACCCATATTTCCTGCTGTTGTTATTTTTCTGTCGTCATTATTTAGCTTGTCCTTTGTCAGACGTCCCGTACTCATAGTTCGGCTCCCATAGTTCAATTTTGTTTCCTTCGAGGTCCAAGATGTGAACAAACTTGCCATAGTCATAGGTTTCAATTTTATCAATAATTGTTACTCCATCTTTTTTAAGTTGTTCAATAAGGCTAACCAAGTTCTCAACTCTATAATTAATCATAAAGTCCTTAGTTGATGGATAAAAATAGTTTTCTGTTTCCGAAAACGGACTCCATTGAGTAGAACCTTTTGTTGTCGGGTCGTCGTTTTCAAACCACTCAAAACGAGCCCCATATTGGTCGGTGACAAATCCCAAATGTGTTTTATACCATTCCTTGATTTTAGCCGGGTCTTTACACTTAAAAAAGATGCCGCCAATCCCTGTAACCTTTTTCGTTTTCATCTTATTATCGGGTTGATTTGTATTAATGTTATTGTCAGGTTGATTTGTTATGATTGTCCTGAACAAGAAACCAAAACCAAATGATACGGCAAGTGCCAGAACTATTAATGCTGTTTTTATCATCTGTTTTAATTTTGTAAATAATTGATAATTAATACTATGTTCTTTTAAAAATATTAATCATTTTAAACTCTATCCGTCCCTCAATGTCAAAAAGCACGATAAAAAGCTACAAGTTTGTTCAAGTACAGTCTGACATTCCTGACTAGCGTGCTGTTTTCTAACGATATAGATAAATTTAAGATTGTTGTAAGTTTTGGTCATGTACTTAGTGTCCTGTGATTATTTATTCCAAAATCTGCGCGGCATGGCTCTTGGTATCTACCTTGTTAAACACTTTTTCGATTATCCCATTTTCGTCAATTACAAAGGTTACACGATGGGTCCCTTCGT
>JAUXXY010000185.1 GCA_030684735.1 Bacteroidales bacterium
GGGTTAAAGAAATCACTGCCCTCACGGTATCATTACCTAATTCCCGAAAACGAAAGTGCCATCTTGCGTGGTATGGAAATTATTGAGCAAATACAGCGAGCTGCCTGAGAGGCTATTTGATTATCTAAATATCTTAATACCATGAACAGGATACTTTTTTCTGCATTCATTCTTATGTCATTCGGCGTTGCAACGATGGCGCAGAAACCTCAAACCCTGCACGATTTCAAAACCACAACACTTAGCGGCGAAACATTAGACCTGGCCTCGCTCAAAGGCAAAAAGGTGATGGAAATAAGTAGCGGTGGTACCACATTTTCGAAACAAGTGTTTGACGGAACCAAAGGGATGATATACTCGCCCATGGGCAACGAACCCATTTCTGGCGAGAGTCTTGAAGCAATGAAATATCAGGCTATCATGAATATTGAACTCGACTACGAAAAACACGGGATCAAACAGGAACTTCTTGGTATAGAAACACTTAACGGTAAAGACAACTACAAGATCGAGATAAAATACCCCAATGGCAAAAATAACACGGTGTACTACGATGTTGAAAGCGGGTTGCGTACACGGTCTTTGACTTTGACAGAGGAAGGCATTACAGATTACTCCGATTACCGTGATGTGGAAGGTATTAAATTCCCGTTTGCCATCAAGCAGGCAATGGAGCCACAAACTGTTGACCTAAAGGTGATCTCTGTAAAAATTAATTCGAAGCTGAAAGACAATTTATTTTCTCTGGCAGCCACCCTCCATTAATCTAATAATAAAACCAATCATTATGTAATGCACCTTGCATCCTTTATCGAATATTATTCACTGAAGAATGAAACATCATTGATTTTTAAAAATATGAAAACAAAAGGTAAAATTCTTTGGATAACTTTGATTATCGCTTTATTGACTGGCTGTGTAAAAGACATTGCATATATACCAGATTTTAAAATAATGAATACGATTCCAACAAATAAGTATTATTCTTCTGATATTATGCCCGACCTCTATAAAAGCGCATACGGCAACTGGAAGGTAATAGGTACTTCTGGCGGATTCACAGGTGGAGGTTATGGAAAGGATTTTGATTACTTGGTATTAAAACAGAATGGGATATTTGGTATTATTCGGAATGACTCGTTGATTGCGTTTGGGAAAATGGTATTAACTCAAAATAATAGCGCACTGTTATGTGAGTTTAATTGTGATAAAATCGCTATAATTGAGTTATGTAGTGATCCGGAAAAGTATATTCAAATATCCAGCCATGATACATTGAATCTTATTGCACCATGTTGCGATAGATATAATATTCATCTGACCAGAAAGAAATAAAGCACGAACCCAATAGATATGGAGTTAAGCCAATTTGTATGGGGTTTTCAAAATGACGTCATTACAGACAGACACTAAATATGGTATAGAAAATGCATTTAATTACCACTTCAGGAATTCTTCGGGAAGGTTGGTCTTTGGCGTCAGCGATTCAGTGAAGCCTTCTTCCAGCGTATAGTAACAACCGCTTTCTGACATCACCTGATTGATAATATCTAAGGCCACAAAATTGGCGAGTATGCGTTCAGCCTGATTTTTCTTTATACCTGCCAATCTCAGGAATTTCGACAGGGTAATATTCGAATTTCTATCGAGGTATTCAAGCAGGAGTTTTTCTTTCTCAGTGTAGGCTAAAAAGACGCCCTGTTCCCTTTTTCGTTTCTTTCGCGCTTGCAGATACACCCTGTTGGCCAGCAGGTTATGATCGTCAACACGTATATAGACCAACCATTTGCCATCTTTATCCTGCGCATAATATAGGATATCGGGATGGTGCTGAACAGTAACCTCCAGCACTTTCTTCTTATCAATGTTCCATTCATGGGTAGAAAAATGAATTTCAGGCTGGCAATACATGGTGGCAGCCGCTTGCACCATATAATATTCCTCCTCCGACCTCACGCCGGCAATGACGCCATTGTCCTTCACGCCAATGAGCAGCGTTCCTCCATCGGTGTTTGCAAAAGCCACGAGCGAACGGGCAATCTTCCGGGAGTCGTTGACTTCAAATTTGAAATCGAGATACTGGTTTTCTCCTCCAGCAATCAGTTTTTTGATGTATGTGCTCACGTCAGCCCGGTCTTATTAAATAAACTTTACTGTTCTTGTTAATTATCATTAGAGGGATTAGAAGGCGGAATACAGAATACAGAATACAGAATCCAGAATTCAGAAGACAGAAGCTAGAAGCCAGAATGGCTGAAGGATTAGTTTCGAGTATTGCACCTGCGGGATTTTAGTTTTTATTCTGAATTCTATCTTCCGGATTCTAACTTCTAACTTCCAACTTCCAACTTCTTATATTCCGAACAATTACAACTAAACAATTAATAATCAGACGAAAGAAATGCTTTCGCGGACGGTGATCTTTTCGCAGTAATTGCACTGCAACTTCAGGTCATCTTTATCTATCACTACAAATTTTGTGGTAATCGTTTCGTGGTTGGTGATGCAATTTGGGTTCACGCAGTTCACAATCTTGCTGACCTGTCCGGGTATTTCAACCTGGCGCTTTTCGATGATCTGGAAATCTTTGATCACAATCAGGGTTGCAGTAGGGGCAACTAAGGCTATTTTGTTGATCTCGTCTTTCTCGAAAAAACGATTGCTTAATTTCAGGATTCCCTTTTTCCCATATTTCTGACTATCAAGGTTGGCGCCGATAAGGATTTGGGTGTCAAATTTTTCCAGATTCAAAATCCTAACAACCTGGAATACACTTTGGGCCGGGATATGGTCAATGACGGTGCCGTTTTCGATGGCTGATACTTTCAGCTCTTTTATTAATTCTTTATTCATGACTTCAGGTTTGTGAAGGTTTAAAACTATTTAACTCCCAGGATTGTGGCAACCAATGCCTGGCGGACATAAACGCCGTTTAATGCCTGCTGGAAGTAATATGCGGAAGAAGAATCATCAACATCTGTTGAAATTTCATTGACTCGCGGCAAAGGATGTAATACTTTCATGCCGGGTTTTGCCTTGCACAGCATGGTATTATTCAGTATATAGGCATTCTTAACCCGCTCATATTCAATAGGATCGGAAAAGCGTTCCTTTTGTATGCGGGTCATGTAGATGATATCTGCAAGGGGTATAACCTCATTCAGATCAGTGTATTGGCGGTATTGAAGATTCTTGTTTTTGATGTGCATTTTTACGGAGCTGGGCAGCTTGAGCTCAGCGGGCGACACCAGGTGGAAGGTTGTATTATGCAGGCTCATTGCTATAACGAGGGAGTGAACCGTGCGACCATATTTTAGGTCGCCAACAAAAGCTATATGAAGGTTATCGAGCCGTCCCTGTGTTTTACGAATCGAATACATATCGAGCAGGCATTGGGTGGGATGCTGATTGGCACCATCGCCAGCATTGATGATGGGAACCGAAGCCACTTGGGAGGCATAGCGGGCGCTCCCTTCGCGGGGATGGCGCATCACGATAAGGTCGCAATAATTGCTCACGGTTTTGATCGTGTCGTGCAGGGATTCACCTTTTTGCACACTCGATGAGGAGGCATCGCTGAAACCTATCACTTTTCCTCCCAAGCGGTTCACAGCACTTTCGAAACTAAGTCGCGTTCGGGTGGAGGGTTCAAAAAAAAGCGTAGCTATAACAAATCCATCCAGGATATTTTGTGTGGGCTGTTTTTCAAATTCCTCGGCCAAGTCGAGAATACGCAGCGATTCCTCCCTGGTGAAATCGCTGATCGAAATCAAGCTACGGTTTTTCATGGTTGGTTATCTTCATTTTTCAGACATTAAAATTAATTGATGGAAGGATAATATTTGATACTTGTTGATAAATGCTCAAAAAAAGCGACCAACTGGTCGCCTTTCAATTATTTCAACTTGTGATCTTTGATGAATCTATCAAGAATTTCATTAAAATTAGGTTTGCCTATTTCCTGTAGATCGTAATAAACGCGGGTGTTTGGCTTGGTGATTTTGATTATGCGGTTCAGATCAATGGGGGTACCAATGATTACGGTGTCGCAATCAGTATTGTTGATCGAAGCTTCCAGGTCTTTGGTCTGCTGTTCGCCGTAGCCCATAGCCGGCATCAGCGGGCCGATATTGGGATAGATACGAAAAGTTTCGGCCAATCGCCCAACCACAAAAGGCCGGGGGTCAACGATTTCTGAAGCGCCAAATTTCTGGGCGGCGACAATGCCGGCACCGATTTTCATCTCACCGTGGGTGAGAGTGGGGCCATCTTCGACCACCAGCACACGTTTTCCGCGGATCAGCGAAGTATCGTCAACCATGATGGGTGAGGCACCGTCAACAACAATGGCATTCGGGTTGACCTTAGCAATACTTTCGCGAACGATCTGAATGTGTTCCGGGGCGGAAGTATCAATTTTATTAATTACTACCACATCGGCAATACGCAGGTTCACCTCGCCGGGATAGTAGCTGAGTTCGTGACCTGCCCGGTGCGGATCGGC
>JAUXXY010000196.1 GCA_030684735.1 Bacteroidales bacterium
TCATACGGTTCATAAATATTAATTTCGAACCACTATCCCAAACCAGCAATGATGGCAGCGGGTTACTCGACTGCCAGATCCAGATCGGCCGTAGCAATACCCAAATTTTCACCATCGAAGCCGAAGGCACGAACACTGGCGGATTCTTAGGCATGGGCAGTAACATTGTTTACAGCAACCTTAATTTATTTAAGGGCGGTGAGGTGTTTTCGTTAAAACTCAAAGGAGCCTTAGAGATGCAAAAAACAATTGGCGAACCGGAGACTTTCCTCTTCGGCTTTAACACGGTTGAAACAGGCATCGAAGCACGGTTGGAAGTTCCAAGGCTCCTGGTGCCTTACGTTTCGCAGCAAATTGCTCGGTACACCAGTCCGCGATCTACATTAGTAACCGGGTTGAACTACCAACGTCGGCCCGACTACACCCGCTATATCGCTAATGTTTCGGCTGGTTATGAATGGCGCCAAACCTTAACCCGCAGTCACATTTTTATCCCCCTTGAGTTGAATTCAGTGCGTATTTTTCGTTCCGATGAGTTCAGCAGATGGTTAGAGGGCCTGACTGACAAACGATTAATTAATCAATATACTGACCACCTTGTGCCATTGCTGCGATACGTTTATGTTTTCAACAACCAGGCTACGAAAAAAAATCGCGATTTCATGTTTTGGCGCGCGGGAGTAGAAAGCAGCGGCGGACTCATCAACCTGGTTGACAGGGCTGTGGAGGCACCCCGTAATGAGTTGGGCTACTTCACCCTGTTTGGCATACGCTATGCACAGTTTGTTCGCATCGAAACCGATTTCAGATACTATAAAGTGATTAACCCAAAAAATAATATCGTGTTTCGTGTGGCCGCTGGCATCGGAAAGCCTTATGGAAATTCAAATGTATTGCCTGTCGAAAAAGGATTTTACGCTGGTGGGGCCAATGGCATGAGAGGCTGGGATATACGCTCGCTGGGACCGGGCAGATTAAACGATCCTGAAAATGCTTTTGACAAAATGGGCGAAATGTGGCTCGAAAATAATATCGAATATCGTTTCCCGATATATAGCTGGCTCAACGGTGCTGTGTTTGCCGATGCCGGAAATATATGGATGCTCAAAGAGAGTATTGACCTGCCAGGGGGATCATTCAAGGTCTCCGAAATCGGGGATCATATAGCAGTTGATGGTGGATTGGGCATACGTTTCGATCTAAGCTTTTTTATTTTAAGGATTGATGGTGCCGTGAAACTAAAGAATCCAGCCCTCGAACTCGGGAATCAATGGCTTAGCTTATCCGATTTTGGAATACGCAACATCACATGGAATTTCGGGATTGGTTATCCTTTCTGATCAATTTTTAGCAACACTACAATATCTGATCTCATGGATGCGCAAAGGCTTTCTGATCATCTGCTCAAAATGCTAGGACATGAACCAACCACAGGGCAGCGAGCCGTTGCCGATTGCATCGCACAGTTTATCTACGCAAAACCAATCAACCATCTACACCCACTTTTCATTCTCAAGGGATATGCCGGCACCGGTAAAACCACCCTGGTCAGCGCACTGGTCAGGTCAATACCTGCAACAGGCATAAAAACGGTTTTGCTTGCACCTACGGGCCGGGCTGCTAAAATTTTGAGTGGTTATGCTGGCAAACAGGCATATACTATTCATAAAAAGCTCTATATTCAGCACACAATGAAGAATGGAGCTATTTCGATGTCGCTTAAGCGGAACCTTCATAAAAGCACTCTTTTTATTGTAGATGAGTCTTCCATGATTCAGAACACGCAGGCTTTTGAAGGGGAAGATATGTTTGCACGGCGTAACCTTCTCAGCGACCTCATTGAATACGTATATAGTAGCAACTGCCGTTTGCTACTGGTGGGCGACACCGCACAATTACCTCCTGTGGGGATGAATATCAGCCCAGCTCTAGACGAAGAATTTCTCAGCGCTGCCTATCCTGTCGAAATCAATTCGCACGAACTCACCGAGGTGGTCCGACAGGAATTGGACAGCGGAATTTTGTACAATGCCACATTACTCCGAGGCCTTATGAAAACAGAGAGCAACGATCCACCCTATTTTCAAATTATGAATTTTTCCGATGTGCAGAGAATCAACGGTACAGCCCTGGAAGAATTGCTGAATGAAAGTATCGAAAAATCTGGCGTTGGCTCATCCGTGGTCATCACCCGTTCGAACAAAAGGGCAAATATGTTTAACCGCGCCATAAGGAGCCGCATCCTTTTCAAAGAAACCGAAATTGCCGCAGGTGACCTGATGATGGTTGTACGGAATAACTATCACTGGTTGACCCCCGAATCGCAGGCCGGTTTTATTGCTAATGGCGATATTATTGAAATTCTGCGCATAAAGAGGCACGAAGACCTCTATCGTTTCCGTTTTGCCGATGTAACCATCCGTATGGTTGATTATCCGGGTGATCCTGAATTGGAAGTAAAAATCCTTCTGAACACCCTAACATCGGAAACACCCGCCCTTAGCAATGAAGATAATAAAAAACTGTTCGATGAAGTGTTGCTCGACTACAACGATATTTCCGAAAGGAATAAGAAACTGTCAGAAGTCAGGAATAACCCCTGGTTCAATGCATTGCAGGTGAAGTTTGCCTATGCCCTTACCTGCCATAAAACACAGGGTGGGCAGTGGAGCGATGTGTTTATTGATCAGGGTTATGTAGCCGATGAAATGATCAACCGCGAATATCTTCGCTGGCTTTACACAGCCTTAACACGGGCAACAAAACGTGTTTATCTGGTAAATTTTGACGACAAGTTTTTCAGTTTATAGCGCATCGCTGGCAATCAGTACAACCGTATATGCCACCACTCCTTCCTGGCGACCTATGAAGCCAAGACTTTCGGAGGTAGTAGCTTTGATAGAAACACTATCTTCATCAATCTTAAGTATCCCGGATAATTGACCGATCATCAACGGTATGTATGAAGATATTTTGGGGTTTTCGAGAATCAGCGTACAATCAACATTGCCGACTTCAAACCCATTTTCAACAATCAAATCAACTACTTGAGCCAGCAGTTGGCGGCTGTCAGCATTTTTGTATTTAGGATCAGTGTCAGGAAAATGATTGCCGATATCGCGAAAGCCGGCGGCACCAAGTAAGGCATCGCAAACGGAATGTATCAATACATCGGCATCGGAATGGCCTAGCAAGCCTATGGGAGAAGGGATTTCAACACCACCTATAATCAGTTTTCGGCCTGCTGAAAGACGATGTACATCATATCCAAACCCAACGCGAATCTTCATTCGTTATCGCACTTGAGGAGGAATGGCAGCACCTTGAGCCTTGAAGGCGTCAAAGTCGAACGAGAGGGTGAAGCGTAAAGTGTTTTCGAGCGGATGACGCTGGGTAGTTGGAACCAGGTAAGAAAAATCGAGCCCAAACACATTGTAGCGCAATCCTACGCCGAGTGTAAAAAACTGGCGGCCACCTTTGTATTGGTTCTCATAAAAATACCCACCACGGATTGCAAACTGCTTGTCGTACCAGTATTCTACACCCACCCCAACACTAAACTCCTGCAACTCTTCACTAAATCCATTGGGGGCATCGTAGAAAGATTGCAACATACCTACAGGCACAGAAACTTCTGGATTTTTTCCTTTTGATATTATCTGGTTACCATCGGCGCCAGTAATAGGTTTCCCAAGAGAATCGGTTGCCCAGATCGGAGGAGTAGGAACCAACATTTTATTTAAGTCGAACATGAATGACAGGCGATTGTAATCGTCAAGGTCGAAAGTGAGCGCTGGCCCGATACGCAGGTGGGTAGGGATAAAGTCTTTTTGAGTATTATCGTCGCTGTATGAAATTTTTGATCCGATATTCGAGATATTCAACCCCCAGGCAAAGATGGCATCGGTGCTGAACAGTTCTACTGGTTTTTGATAATAAACAGCCACATCGGCTGCCACCGAGGTTCCGGGTTTTGTTGACAATGTTCCAACATACTGTCCTGAGGTGAGGTTTGAGTGGATAAACCTGGCCGAAACAGCTCCGGAGATGTGGTCGGAGAATTTCCTGGAATATGTTGCATCAATAGCAAACTCGCTTGGGCGATATATTCCCTGGTCGTTTCCTTCCCAATCGGTATATTGAATATCGCCGGCTGAGAAATATAAAAGCGACCCACCAATGGTTTGATTTTCGTCTAAACGTTTGTAACCTGCAAGGTATGAGAGATTTATATCGTTCACTAAGCCGCGCAACCAAGGGCTGTAAGCCATCGAAAAACCCATGTCCTTTTCGATAAAAGACAGTTTGGCCGGGTTCCATCGGAGCGAGTTGATATCTGGAATAGTAGCAGCACCCACATCACCCAGCGATCCTGCACGGGCATCGGGAGCTATCAACAAAAAAGGAACCGCTGAAGTTACTACACGTAGTTTATCGTTTCGACTAATCCGCTGGGCGTAAGAAAAAGAGAAGCTCATCAACAATATTGCTAACCATAGCAAGCGTTTTGAGGCAAAGAATGAACGCATAAACATAAAATTTGATGATAATAATTGTACCATTTAGCTTTGTAAGTTAGTGAAACGATGATTATTTACAATTATTGCATTGCTTTCAAGGTCAAGTTCTCTATAGATATAAATCAAGCGAATCAAC
>JAUXXY010000203.1 GCA_030684735.1 Bacteroidales bacterium
AACCGCCAATTTCTTGTAGGTGCTGTTACCTGCTGGGCTTCTTTCGGTCGAAGGGCAGCCGTGTCAAGTTTGCACTGATAATTCTTTTACGCATGTTTTGGAAGATGTCCTTGTGGTTGTTGTTGGACTATCATCTGTTGAAATTGTGTCCCCCAAGAAACACCATATCTATTTTCATATAATTTCACAAAAGCAGTCAAACCGAAAAAACCATTAATATGAACATATGCCTCCCAAATTAACTCAGTCAAAGGGTCTTCGGATTGAAATATATTAAGGTCGAATTTCTTGAATTTACTAATAACAAGAGGTCTTGAATGTAAGAGATGGGTGTCATAATCAGAAAAGTATTCTACCGAATCTTTTACTTGACCGTTATATTTTTCTTTGCCTTTTAACATAAAATCGGTAATCCAATTAGAAACTAATTCTTTTGAAAGTTTTTCCGAATCTTCACAAATTTCAAGTAGGTCAAGTGAATACTTTTCAATAAGTGGAATGTAAGCTGGAAGTGCTTCAGGCCCCTCTGTTTTAATAATTTCTTTTACTTTTTCAAAGCCTCTTTTAATTGACCTTGCAGGGGTTCCATTAATTTGAGGGTCAATTGGTCCAAGCGTTGCACTTGGGTGAAGTGTTATTGAGTCTCCTGATAAAGCAAGCATTGTCGCAGCAGAATATGCTGAATGAGGAACAATAAAATGAACTTCCTCAAAGTCGTTTCTAAGAATATGAACTATTCTTTCTGTGGCGTCAGGTTGTCCGCCAGGGCTATGCAATAAAACATCCACGCTTTTGCTTTTTCCTCTTATTGATTGAACTAAGTCTGTGAAACCGTCAATGTCTGAAATGTCAATGTTGTTAGGAGTATTAGGAAGGGCATTAATAAATTTTGAAGCATAAATTAGCAAAGGTCTTTGTCTCAATTTTTCGATAGCTTCATAGCAACCTAAACGCATAGCTAAAATGTCGTTTCCGAGATTTGGATTTTGAGCATTAGCGGCAATAAATAAATTAAATTCTTGAGAAGTTTTAATGCGTTGAGCCATATGAGTTAGTATTTAATTTCTGATTTGTGGTAGAAGAACTTTCAATTTTATAGGCACTTTTTTTACCCATTGCAATGTGTGTTCTTTCAATTATATCAGAAACTTTAGAGTAATATCTTACCAAATCCAAAGCTGTTTGGCTTTTGTCAACAATTTCTTTTGGTAAAATTTTCGATGTAAGACTTTCCTTTAAAGATGTCATTGTGTGTTCGTTTAAATATTTAGGTTTCAAAGGTAATATAAAAAAGTCAATTTCCAATGTAATTTAGTGATTTGTCTGTCGTATTGATTTGTTGTAAACTTGTTTATTCAAAGTCCGAATGTTGATGGTTAGCACATCCCCCAGCCTTGCAGGTAACTAGTAAATATCATCATAAAGTTGTTACTTTTTGATGGTTTTTTCATTTTCTTTTTTCTTTTTTGCCTCGTCAACCAAACGGTCCAACGGACTTTGTATCCGGTCAATTCCCTTCTTTGTTAAATGGGTGTAGATGGTGGTGGTCTTAATGCTGCTATGTCCTAATAAAGCCTGAATAAACCTCAGGTCAGTTCCTGCTTCAAGCAAATGGGTCGCAAAGCTATGCCTTAACGTATGAGGCGTTGCTTTCTTTGTCAGCCCCACCCTGGCTACCGCCCTGCGCATCACCTGTTGAACACTGCTGCCGCTGTATGGCTCGCCCCTGTATTGTCCCTCAAATACCCATTCTTTGCTACTGCACAAGTCGCGGTAACTGAGCAGGGCAGCTACAATCGAATAAGGCAGCATCACCATGCGGTCTTTGTTGCCTTTGCCACTCTTAACATGGATTTTGTATTCGTCGAAAAGGATATCGCCCCAACGAAGGGTAACCAGTTCATTCAGTCGTAGCCCGGTGCCATAAGCCAGCATAATCACCAACTTGTGCTTGGGGTTACTGATATGTTCGAAAATACCGATACACTCCTCCTGCGTGATAACCGGCGGCAAGCTGAAACCTTTTTTTGGCCGCGGTAATTTGACCTCAAAATGATCGCAATGAAGCACATTTCGATAGTAAAATTGCAAAGAATTTACCAACATATTACCGGTGGTCGGCGATAACCCTCTTTTCATCATATCGCCTAAATACCTGACAATTTCCTTTTGCGTAATTTCTTCAGGATTCCTGTAATTACAATTTCGCAGAAAGGTGATAAAGGCACTGCCGTAACTGCGAATGGTATTATGGCTCATGTTTAGTGCAAGCATATAATCGGTCATAGCATCTATATAAACACGGCCTTTAGGCGAAGTAAGCGTCTGTAGGTTTTCAACCGTTTTGTCAAGCTTAACCTGCCTGAGCCTCGGTGCATTCCGCTTGTGAACATAGTTTTCGAGCAAACGGTTCAATAAAACAAGTCCGTTCTGAGAAGCCAGTTGGCTAAGATTTTCCAGTACCGCGGGGGTTGCCGCTAGCAGGTAGCATTCGTTGGCCTTGCTGTAGCGACTTCCTGAATAACGTTTGACTTGCTGTATGATGGCCGAAAGATTTGGAAGATGAACCATCATTTTGTTCTTCTCCAAAGCAAACGGTTCAACAATGATTTCGCCTTTTTGCGCTATTGATTCATCGCTGGTGTAATAGTCCGGTGGTAACAGGTCAGGCTGGCCAAGAATGGCTTCAACCTTGGTTTTTACAGTCAGATGCCTGAAAATCATAAAAGCCTTGTGGCTTCTATTCCAGTAAACGCCTTTGGTTCCAAGCAGGGCTTTGCTTATCCGTTCATTATATGAAACTTTAATAACCCAATACTTTCCGGTAATTGAGCAAAATTCAGCTTTTGCTGCATCATTTTCAGGTTTTTCAACCTTATGTTCAGCTTCGCCGGGAGGCCGAAGGGCGTTGTTCGCCACAGGCGGATCAACTATGTGCGCAATGTCGTGGTTTATTTTAGAACCAGGCGCAGGTGATGCAGGGCTGTTTGCCTTATCTTTAAGTATAGTTATTTCAGAAAAAGTGGCTTTGAGTTGTCGGTAATTTTCTTTGGTGTAATCAATATACCAGCATTTGTGGGTTTTGCTCCAAACAGCTCCATGCTGCCGGACTTTCTGCTTCAGGTTTTCGTCAAACCCAAACGTAATTCCGATCCGGAATGCATTTCGATGCCATATTTTTTGAATCGAAACCATAATTGAGTGTGTGGGGAAAAAGCAAACAAATATACAAATAATACGAACGTACTAACAAACACAAAATATTACTTAGTGTCTTTATGCAATGTAGCAAAAAAAATTAATCGGAGCGTCATTACGAGGCACGAAGCAATCTATTCCACAGAATATCAACAGATTGCTTCGTCGTTCCTCCCTTCGACAAGCTCAGCGCATCGCCTCGCAATGACGAATAATACAGACATTACGGACAGACACTAAATAGTCCTTTCTGCCATTTGAATGCAGTGCTTTGGCTATTTCTTCTTCTGATTTTCGGCAATTGCCATGACGTAGTGAAGCTAAATTTTCGGCCTGGGTTTCTCCTTTGCAAATCGCTTTTATAATACTTAAGCCTGTTAATCCGCAAATATCGTTTACTACTACATCTAACCGAAGATTGAATCCACTCTAAAAAGTCTTTTTTTGCCACCAAAGCACCAAAACATAAAATATCACCAGATATTAACTGTTTGGGATTCTGTATTTTGTGCAATTTGGTGATTTGGTGTTTTAGTGGCATTACATTATTTTTTGACTTTTTAGAGTGGGCTCATATTTGGGTTCTTGAATATTTCTGTAAGGCTAGTCTTTTTCTTCCCTTTACCAAACCTAATTCATGCCAAGTCATCTGCAAATCTCTCTATCAACTTTTGTCTGTTAACATAAAGTCCCTGGGCTTCAGCAAGAGAAATTTCACTGAAACGGATGTAATCTCCGGGTTTAAGCTGTGCGAGTAAGGTTAGATCTACACCCGCAACATTGGCTATACGGGCATAGCCTCCTGTTGTAGGCCGGTCGGCCATGAGTATGATGGGTTGGCCGTTTCCGGGCATCTGTATGGTTCCAAAAGACATTCCCGCCGAAATGATGTCTGCGCTGGCGGCTTGTGTATTCATGGCCGGTCCTGAAAGCCTGTAACCCATACGATCGCTTTGAGCTGAAACGCTATATTCAGATGTTAACAAATGCCTGAAACCTTCAGGGCCAAACCGTTCAGCTTCAGGGCCAGAAATAACCCGGATAGCTTGGCCTGGTTGAAGATGGTGAAATTCGTTGGAGGGGATCTTTCTCCGCTGAATCTTGTTGATAGCTTTACCTAGATGCAATTTGTCGCCCGCTTTCAGGGATCTTCCTTCAAAGCCACCGATTTTTGCCCGCAGGTAGGTTGAACGGCTTCCCATAATCACCGGGACATCAATCCCTCCTGCAAATGCAATATATGATCTGCATCCGCTTAGCAAGCCTTCAAAACTGAGTCTATCCCCCATTCTCACCTTGATTGTTTTATTGTTTGGTATTGATTTCCCATTCTTACAAGGCCGCATGTCGGCACCGCATATAGCTATTGATCCGGTTGCAGCGAAAATAATCTCTGGCCCAAAGATGGTTGTTTCCAAACAAGCTGCGTTAGCTTCATTCCCTACCAGCAGGTTAGCCAGTCGAAGCGAAAAAGTATCCATTGCCCCCGCAACAGACATGCCAAAACGTTGGTATCCGACCCTGCCCAGATCTTGTACCGTTGTAAGTAAACCTGCTGAATGAATGATTATTGCCGCCACTTTCAAGGTTGTTTGCTAATTTCAACACAGTAAGTTTCTCTGTTCACTTCGTCTGAAATTCTTTTAAAATCATCATCAGTGATAGCGTGAAACTGAATGCTGTCACCCTGTTGAAAGAGAAATTCAGGTTTTCGGCCCGGATCGAAGAGCCTGAGTGGTGTTTGTCCGATCAACTGCCATCCCCCGGGGCTTTCGACCGGGTAGATGCCTGTCTGCTGATCGGCTATGCCAACTGTTCCGGCAGGTATTTTCAGTCGGGGAGTTTGTTTGCGGGGTGTGGCAATGCGTTTGTCCATGCCTCCTAAATAACAAAAACCAGGAGTGAAACCAAGCATATAAACCAAATAACTGGCCGAGCTATGAATTTTTATGATTTCATCCACTGAAAGGCCATTGATATCAGCCACTTCATTCAAGTCCGGTCCAAAATCACCACCATAACGAATGGGCACATGAATGACTGACGATTCGGGCAGAACAATTTTTTCCACTCCATCCACTAACGATCGAATGGTATCGAGGAGTTTTGAATAACCGATTAATAACGGATCGTAGCATATCATCAATTCATTATAGGAAGGGATAAAATCAATCAATCCATGGATTTTCTTCTGCTCAATGCAAACCAAGAGTTTTCTCACGGTTTGGTTGATCTCTTCCGAAATTTCATCGCCCACTTTGATGATAAAGGCTGAGTCTCCTGATGGCTTGTACTGAAGCATGTGGTTACTTTTCGCCCATTGGTTTTATAACAATCCCAGCATTTTTAAATGCCAATACCAGGTTTTCGGCAAAGCTCATCGCCATTTCGTTGTCGCCATGAATACAAATGGTTTCGGCCTGAACAGGAATTACTTTTCCTGATATTGTTTCTACAACTTTCAGCTTTATCATATTAATAACCCGATCAATAACCGTTTGGGTATCTTGTAACAAAGCGCCAGGCAGGTTTCTTGACACCAGGGAGCCATCATCATTATATGCTCTGTCGGCAAAAAATTCCGAAGCAAAAGCCAGCCCCACCTCTTTGGCCGCCCTAAACAATTCTGATTGGGATAACCCAACAAGGATCAGTGTGGAGTCAATATCTTTTACGGCTTGGGCAATCACCCGAGCCATCTCAAAATTGGTTGAAGCAGCATGATAGAGCGCTCCATGAGGTTTAACATGTTGCAGCTTACCTCCTGAGGCCTCAGCGATGGTCTTTACTGCGCCCACCTGATAGAGCATGGCTGCCCTTAATTCCTCAGAACTTAAAATCATTGGTCTTCGGCCAAACCCTTCCAGATCGGGGTAGCCCGGATGAGCGCCAATACCAACCCCGTATTTTATTGCTGATAGTATTGTCTTTTCGATGGTCAGTGGGTCGCCGCCATGAAACCCACAGGCAATATTGGCCGAGCTAATATAGAGCATGATG
>JAUXXY010000207.1 GCA_030684735.1 Bacteroidales bacterium
CATTACAAACAAACAATTAGCATTTATGAAAAAAAGATTATTTATCAGCATGCTTGCATTTTTGCTTGCCTTTGGTTGGCAGGCAGTTTATGCACAAGGTGTAACCACAGGCTCAATCAGTGGCACCGTTGTTGACGTCTCGGGTTCAAGCCTTCCCAGCGCAACTGTGTTGGCAGTGCATGAGCCTTCGGGCACACGATATGGTTCTACTACCATGCTCGATGGCCGATTTAATATCATTGGTATGAGAGTGGGTGGGCCTTATTTGATCACTGTCTCGTTTATTGGTTTTGAAAGCCAATCACAAGGCGATGTGCAAATTGGGCTGGGTGAAACCTCTAATTTCAACTTTGTGTTGCGCGATATCGCTGCGATGCTCGGTGAAATTGAGATCGTTTATGTAAGGGATGGTATATTCAGTGCCAACCGAACAGGAGCCTCCACGAGTATTGGCCAGAACGCCATCACAAAGCTCCCTACTCTTTCAAGAAGCATTGGTGATTTCACCCGGCTCACACCTCAAGCTAGCGGGTCGTCATTTGCAGGGCAGGATAACCGCCTGAACAACATTACAGTTGACGGTTCGTACTTCAACAACTCCTTCGGCCTGGCCGGACAACCCGGCGACCGCACCGGCGTAGCGCCTATCTCTCTTTCTGCAATCGAGCAAATTGTCGTTAACATTGCTCCATACGACGTACGCCAAGGGAACTTTGTTGGTGCAGGTATCAACACGGTTACCAAAAGCGGTACCAACACATTTAAGGGCGAAGCATATTACAACTTCCGCAACTCCAATATGGTTGGCCGGCAAGCAAAGGAACTCAGCATTGACCCAGGAACATTTAAATTCAACCAGCTTGGATTGAGCCTTGGTGGCCCTATTATTAAAAACAAACTCTTTTTCTTTGCCGACTTTGGGCAGGAAACGCTTGAATCGCCAGGTACTACCTTCCTTGCCAATACAGGTGGACAAACTGTGGCCGGCAATATTACCAGGGTATTGGCCTCCGACCTGAACACACTGAGCACATACCTTAGAGAAAAATTCAGTTATGTAACCGGACCCTACCAAGGTTATATGCATGAAACACCTGCCCTTCGGTTCATCGGTAAAATTGACTGGAACATTAATGACCGGAACAAGTTTAGTATTCGCTACAATCATTTGGATTCAGATACAGATGTATTGTTATCAAACTCATCCTCGCTGGGCTGGGGAACCCGACGCAGCAACCTGACCGGCTTAAATTTCCAGAACTCAAATTACCAGATTATGGAAAACATCCGTTCAATAATTGGTGAACTAAATACCCGCATTGGCGACAATATGTCGAATAACCTGATCTTGGGCTATACCTATCAGGACGAAAGCCGCACTTCAAGAGGTTCGATGTTTCCTATGGTAGATATTCTGAATGGCGGCACGGTCTATACTACATTTGGTTTTGAACCATTCACCCCAAACAATGAATTGCGTTACGGCACTTACCAACTGCAGAATAATTTTACCATTTTCAAGAATAAACATACACTGACTTTCGGTTTGAGTGCCGAAAGGTATGAATCAGAAAATATCTTCTTCCCAGGCTCGCAAGGTATCTATATTTACAACTCTTTGGCTGATTTCTATACCGATGCCAACGATTATATTGCAAATCCCAACAGGACAGCATCGCCCATCACACTGCGCAGATTCCAGGTGCGTTGGTCAAACATCCCCGGAAAAGAAATTCCTGTACAACCCCTGCAGGTTTTCTATGCAGGGATATACGGGCAGGATGAATGGCAATTAACTTCACAGCTTAAGTTAACCGGTGGCCTGCGCATTGATGTACCTTTTTTCGGAGAAGTTGAATACAGGAATCAGGAAGTTGAAACTATGAAGTTTCTTGATGAAAATAGCGATACAGTTAGATACGCTACAAATAAACTACCGGACCCAAAACCTCTTTGGTCGCCCCGACTTGGCTTTAACTGGGATGTCATCGGTAATCGTTCTACCCAGGTGCGCGGTGGCTCTGGAGTCTTCACCGGACGTCCTGCTTATGTATGGATCTCAAACCAAGTGGGTAATAACGGCATCCTGACAGGATTTGAACAATTGGACGATATCAAGACTCGCCCGTTTAATCCCAATCCAAATGCCTACAAACCAACCACTGTAACCGGTGCACCAGCCACAAGTTATGAGTTGGCCCTTACTGATCCCGACTTCAAATTCCCACAGATATGGAGAAGTAATATTGCAGTTGACCAAAAATTACTCTGGGGTGTGATTGGTACGCTTGAATTTATCTATAGCCGCGATGTGAATGGCATCTATTACATTAATGCAAATCTAATAAAACCAACTGCTAAATTTGTCGGCCCTGATAATCGTTTGCTCTATCCGGGCGGAACCCCCAACAGGATTAACTCAAAGATTACCAGCGCCATCGTACTTAAAAATCAAAATGTTGGAACTGCTTACAACCTTGCCGTTTCGCTCGAAAAACCATTCAGCAAAGGCATATATGCCAAAGCTGCATACTCCTATGGCATGGCGAAAAACACAGTAGATCCGGGTTCCATCGCTTTCGGTTCCTGGAACAATAACCAGCATCCGGGCAATCCAAATGATCCTGGTATAGGCTTCTCGGCCAATGCCGCCGGTCACAGAGCATTTGTTGCATTAACATACACAACACCAAGCGCTACCACCTTTTCACTATTTGCTGAGAGTCGTAACGCTGGTAATTTCTCTTATGTATTCTCAGGCGACCTGAATAGGGATGGTGGTACATCCAATGACCTTATTTATATTCACAAGGATCAAAGTGAAATGAATTTTTATCCTTATAGCATTAGTTCTACTGGCTCGATTGTTACTTATAATCCTTCAGTCACTACAAATCGGGCTAATTACTCTGCACAAAATCAGCAAGATGCATGGGAAGTTTTTATTACACAGGATAACTATTTGAGAAAAAATCGTGGCAAATATGCTGAACGTGGGGCCGTTTTCCTTCCAATGGTCACCAGGGTTGATTTCAGTGTTTCGCACGACTTTAAGGTGAACATTGCGGGATCAAAAAATGCCTTCCAGGTAAGAATGGATTTCATTAATGTCGGAAATATGCTTAATAAGAATTGGGGGGTGGCAGAGCGCTTTATTGTGAACAATCCACTCATAGTCCGGCCTACAATTACTGGAGGTACACCCGCTACCAGCGGCCCTGTTGATCCTGACGGAAAACCCATCTATCGCCTTGCAAATATTGGCAACGCGCTTATCTCTACCACTACTCAACAATCTCTCCTCTTGACTGATGTTTACAGGATTCAGTTTGGTGTGATGTACTTATTCAACTAGTCTTACTAAACTTTAACTCGCAGAGGCTGCCCGCTAAGGGCAGCCTCTCTTTTTTATTTATTTTTGTAAACACACCAAATCATGCTACCATGCTCAAGCCCCTGATGATATATGCACTGATACCGCTGTTTTTCGAATTATATACTATTTCGGCACAGAACAAGAAAGAGAATTACCTGGTTGTCCTCTCCATGGATGGTTTTCGCTGGGATTATCCTGATCGTACCACCACTCCTACCCTCGACTCTATTGCCCGCGTGGGTATAAAAGCGATAGCGATCAGGCCGTCATTTCCATCAAAAACTTTTCCCAACCACTACACCTTGGCCACAGGTTTACATCCCGACCATCATGGACTTGTAAATAATAGCTTTTACGACCCTGCCAGCAACACCACCTTCACCATACGCGATAGTGATGCCAGGGATAACCCAATGTATTACGGAGGTGAACCCATTTGGGTGACTGCCGAAAAGCAAAACTTAAAAACCGCTTCATTTTTTTGGGTGGGCAGTGAAGTGCCTATACAAGGTATCCGGCCCACGTATTGGAAACGATATCAAAACGACTTTCCTTTCGAACAACGTATAGATACTGTAATCGCCTGGTTAAATCTCCCTGTTGAAAAACGCCCTCGCCTCATTATGTGGTATATGCACGAACCCGATGCCATAGGACATATTTATGGCCCTGATGATCCCCGTACGCTGGCCTATGTGAGCTACCTCGATAGTCTTGTAGGTGTCTTTTGCCGAAAAGTTAAATCCTTGCCTCACGCCAACCGAATCAATCTGATCTTTACCAGCGATCACGGCATGGGCAATATTTCGCCCGACAGGGTGGTAAATTTGATTGATTATGTAGATGAATCATGGGTGGAGAAAGCCATAGGTGGCAATCCTGTATATAGTATTAAGGCCAGGACAAGTTTTGCTGACTCAATCTATCATCGGTTAAGTAAGGTTCAAAATATCAAGGTATGGAAAAATGGCGAAATGCCTGCCGAATATAACTACGGTACACATCCGCGTACCCTCGATTTGATTGTGGTGGCCGACAGCGCCTGGAGCATTGAATGGCGCCGGGGGTCGGGATATGATTACGCCGGAGGAACACATGGTTATGACATTCGCAACACTGATATGCATGCCATTTTTTATGCCAACGGGCCGGCATTCAAGAAAGGGCACAAGCATCCCGTTTTCGATAATATTGATCTCTACCCATTGATGGCCAGGATATTAGGCCTCACCCCTGCTAAAGTGGATGGAAGAATAGAAAAAACAAAAAAAATGCTTCGGAAGCGTTAGATAGTTACTTCCTCCATTCGTTTCATACGGATATTTCGATTGTGGATTGCAGTACTTTCGCACCTGTATCGGTCAGCTTAGTGGCAATTAATCTAGCCAGACCATTTATTCTTTCTAACTTTGCATATTCACTATAAAATTCGTCATTGTTAGCCCTTGACACTGACAGCAAGAATTCAATCTATTAACTTTCAACCCATAAGGACTACCTTAATTAATTCAAAATGAAACATTTAATTTTAATTACAATTGCTTTGTTGTTCATTTTCAATGCGGCAGCACAACAACGCAAGATTGATTACGTAGAGTACAAACTCAACAACGGTCTTCACGTTATACTGCACCAGGACAACACGACTCCGGTGGTTGCTGTGACAGTGACCTACCATGTGGGATCGAAAAACGAAAATGCCGACCGCACAGGCTTTGCTCATTTCATGGAGCATTTGATGTTTGAAGGTTCGGCCAACATCGCTCGTGGTGAGTATTTCAAGATCGTGCAGGATGCAGGTGGCCGGGTGAACGCCTACACTTCGCAAGACAAAACACATTATTACGAGTTATTGCCCTCCAACCAACTTGAGTTGGGCTTGTGGATGGAAGCCGAACGCATGTTACACCTGGTTATTGATAGCGTGGGCGTGGAAACGCAACGCAGTGTTGTGAAAGAAGAACGCAGCCAGCGTTATGACAACCAGCCCTATGGTTCTTTTATGGAGGAAATTTTCAAACGGGCTTACAAAGAACACCCATACACCTGGCTCCCCATTGGTTCGGTGCAATACATTGACCAGGCAAGCCTTGGTGAATTCAGGGAATTCCACAAAACCTATTATGTGCCCAACAATGCTGTGCTTGCCATTGCCGGCGATATTGACATTGAGAAAACCAAGAAGCTGATTCACAAATATTTTGCCGATATTTCGGCAGGCAAACAACCGATTGTTCGCCCCATTGTTGTTGAAAAACCCCTTGACGGCGAAGTAAGAGATATCGTTTACGACAACATCCAGCTTCCTGCTGTGATCCAGGCATATCGTATCCCCGAAAAGGGACACCCTGACAGTTACGCTTTGGAAATGCTGACCAATATCATGTCGTCGGGTCAAAGTTCGCGAATGTACAAAAGCATTGTGGATGAACAACAAAAAGGGGTTGCCGTTTTTTCATTTCCTTTCCCGCTTGCCGATCCGGGTTTGTTTATCGTACTCGGCATCACCAACATGGGTGTAACTGCCGATGATCTTGAGAAGGCAATCAACACTGAAATCGAAAAACTGAAAAAGGATGGCCTGAGTGAAATGGAGTTCCAAAAGGCACGCAACATGGCTGAAACACAGTTTGTTACAAATAATTCAAGGGTTTCGACCATTGCCGATCAACTGGCTGAGTATTATATTTTCTATGACGACGCCAACCTGATAAATACCGAAATTGATCGCTACATGAAGGTTAGTCCCGACGATATCCTAAAGATTGCCAACAAATACCTGAACGACAATAACCGTGTGGTTTTATATTACCTTCCCAAATCTAAAATCTAATTAGGAGTATTTCATTATGAAAAATATTTTTTTAACCATCATTGGCTCAACTATCCTTCTATCCGGATATGCACAGATTGACCGTTCGGTACGTCCGGGTCCAGGTTTTGCACCCCACATTGAGCTGGGCGAAGCCAAAACATTCGTCCTTGACAATGGACTTAAAGTATTTGTTGTTGAGAACCGTAAAGTTCCGAGCATTACCTTCTCGATGGTTTTTGATTATGACCCTGTTTTTGAAGGCCCTGCCGCCGGAATGGTTGATATGACAGGGCAACTTCTGCGCACAGCAACTGCCAATCGTACCAAAAAACAAATTGACGAAGAGATTGACTTTATTGGTGCATCGCTAAATGCCAGTGCAACTGATATTTATGCCAGTGGACTCTCGAGGTATGCACCAGCATTAACCGAACTACTGGCTGACATCATCATCAATGCCCGCTTCGAAAAGGAACATTTTGACAGGATTAAAACCCAAACCCTTTCTGGACTTGCGGCCTCAAAAAACAACCCTACTGCCATAGCCAGCAGGGTAAACAATGTTTTACTATACGGTGAACGTCATCCTTACGGCGTGAATGTGACCGAGAAAAGCCTCGAAAACATCACCATTGATATGTGTTCCAAATTTTTCGAGACCTTCTACAAACCCAATATTACCTACATGGCAATTGTGGGGGACATTAAATTTGACGAAGCTAAAAAACTCGTTGAGAAGCATTTTGGATACTGGAAAGCCGGGGAGATACCCAGCATGTCTTATCCCGCCCCAAAGCCACCCTTGGGAACACGCGTTGCCATTGTTGACAGGCCCAATGCTGTGCAGTCAACAATAAACGTAAGCTTTCCGGCAGAACTTAAACCAGGCTCAGAAGATGCCATCGCAGCCCGTGTGATGAACAGCATCCTGGGAGGAAGCACCTCGCGTTTGTTTAACAACCTTCGCGAGAAGCATGGATTCACTTACGGCGCTTATAGCCGGCTTACTTCCGACAAACTCATTGGGTCGTTTGTTGCATCAACAGACGTACGCAACATTGCCACCGACAGCGCCGTGCGCGAGATACTATACGAAATCAAGCGAATACGCCAGGAGATTGTCCCTGCCGATGAATTGCGACTCTACAAGAATGAAATCAACGGAAATTTTGCCCTCTCGCTCGAAAACCCACAAACCGTGGCCAATTTCTCACTGAATATTGCACGCTATAAACTTCCGGCCGACTATTACAACACTTACCTCCAACGATTGGCAGCCATCAACGAAAAACATATTAATGGAGCAGCCAACACATACCTGTTTCCCGACAATGCAAACATACTTATCGTCGGCAAAGCATCGGAAGTGTCCGAAACAATGAAGGAGTTTGCAAGCGATGGGCGTATACATTATTACGACGAAGACGGCAAAGAATATGACCCTGCTAATAGATTAAAGGCTGCACCGCAAGGGATTACTGCAAAACATGTAACCCAGAAATATATCCAGGCCATTGGCGGAGAGAAAAAGCTTTCCAAAACCAAAGACATAACCATAAATGCTGTCACCAGCATGCAAGGAATGACCATCACCTATGACACCTACCGCAAGGCACCCAATAAAATCAAGGTTGAAATTGGCAGCGGTGGAACTGTTTTCTCTAAAAAGGTTTTTGATGGAACCAATGGAATGGTTTTCTCGCAGATGGGAAACCAACCCCTTAATGGCGACATGCTCGAGGAAATGAGAATTCAGGCCATCTTGAATCCGGAGCTGGACTACCAAAAGCATGGCATCAAACAGGAATTGCTTGGCATCGAGATGGTTGACGGAAAGGAGGCATATAAAATGAACATCACCTTGCCGCATGGCAAAACCATCACCAACTATTACAATGCTGAAAGCGGGCTGCTGATACGCTCAATCACCGAAAGCGGAAATACAGATTTTTCGGACTACCGCGATGTGAATGGATTGAAGTTCCCATTTGCTATCAAGCAGGCAATGGGGTCACAAACCATTGACCTGAAGGTGATTTCTGTAAAAATTAATTCGAAGCTGAAAGACAATTTATTTTCTATGCCAGCCACCCACCAGTAATCCGATAGTAAAACCAAGCCCTGAGGTAACTAATAACAAAAGAATCAGAGGCATCTCGACTTTAATAAACAATATCCGGGTTTCGACAGGGATGATGTTTTGAACGATAATCACCCCGACGATAATTGTCAACGTGATAATGATAATGCGTCTAAGGTTTTTCATAGTTTGGTTTCGTTACGATTCAATCTTTGATTATCTTCTGCAAATTTATATCTTTACACCTGAAAGACAATAATAATTCATCGCTACGCTACAATCAAACGCCCTGAATAATTGCCTTAATTTGACATAAGAGAGAATCCGCATGAGGCTGTACTTTGCTTTAATATTTCTATTGATAGTTTCAGACGTTCGCACGTCGGCATTTCTCGAAAAAACGCTTTTGAAGGATGTTACAAACGAGCAATTGCACAATCATCAGCAGGCAGCAGCTTTCCTTTGGGAAACAATCCTCCGGATCAATCAATATTTCAGCGAGATTCAAAAAAACGGGCTACACGAGATTCAAATCCATGATGCAGATGCCGATAAAAAATCTCAACTAAAAACATACTTAATCAAATTGCATCAACAGCACGAAATACTGAAGATTTATATCGGGGAATATGGTTTCAGCGAAAGCCTTTTCCCGGGCGAAGAACGGACGAATAATCCTGAAACATTTATATTAGGATATGCAGCCGATATGGCACAATACGATCTCCTGCTCAGAATGGCCCGATTGAGCAGCAACAATGAGTATTTTAAAAGCATATTCCGTGAAGTAACCCAACAAGTTGCACCTGAAGAAAATTATGGTTTACTCATGGCTGAAGCTGCTTTGCCGGCAAAATACTTTCGGCTCTATTCCGGAAACATTGATCTTGAAGAACTCCTGCAAAGCACAGTACTTAGCGAACCGATGCAGAAGCTGGCCGAATATTCTTTATCCACCCACGGGATGACAGGCGCCAGTACAGTTGTGCCCTTTGCAATGGCTGCTACCGGGTTGCAAGATTATGTCAGTAGTTCAACAAGCGAGGCCTTTTATTCTTTCCAGGTTAAGGTTTCGGATTTTGCCAGCAATCTTAGATTTTCGCTGCGCAAAGGCTATTATATAACCACCGACCAACTATCCACCCTTTATTCATTGCTCGAACCGGGCGATATCCTCCTACAACGCAGAGAAGGCTACCTGAGCAATATTGGCATACCAGGGTTTTACACACATTCGGCTATATATACAGGAGACTTTGAGCTCCTTGATCGGTATTTTTCTGAAGAATCGCAACAACGATGGAGATATACATTCAGTGAGTTTGTCGAAAAGCAATACCCTGAAATATTTACTGATATGATGATAAAAAACCCGCAAGGATTTTTTCCAACTACCATCGAAGCCAAAGGGGTGGGCATCATTGTGCTGCCTCTCGAAGTTTCGGGCAATGCCGACCACTTGGCCGCACTACGTCCGAGACTGACAAAGGATGAGAAGCTGCAAGCCATCCTTTTTGCATTTGACAATTACGGAAAGCCTTATGATTATGATTTTGATTTAAAAACCGACTTACGTTTGGGATGTTCTGAACTGATCTACAAAGCTTATTTGCCTACCAAAGGCAAGAACGGGCTGACCTATACATTGCAGGAGGTTGCCGGACGCTGGATGCTGACACCCAACGATATTGCCCGGGATTTTGCCACAAACCA